>CAZRNL010000100.1:0-9394 GCA_964601395.1 uncultured Silicimonas sp.
CTTCGAAGAACATGTTGATCTGCGTCAGGCCGGTCAAAGCAGTATCGTGTTTCATGTCCTGGCGGTTCAGGTCGACAAAGGTGTCGGCCAGATCCAGAAGCGTCGTGATCTCGTCGGGGGCGAGGTATTCGATGCCAAGCAGATGGCGGGCTCGGAAACTCATGGACTGGTCCTTCGAATGCGCCTCTCTATAGGTCCGCAGCGGCAGTCTGCCAAGCGGACGTGCCTGCGGCGTGGAAGGTTTTTCCGCGCCTGCGGCGCATTTGCGTATTTTTCGGCAGGATGAAGGGTGATTGCGCTTCTCCGGACGCCGACCTAGTTTTGGCGCATGGGATTCTGGGAAATGAAAGCGGCGCTGGAGTGGCAGATCGCCATGGGAGCGGACGAGGCGATCCTCGAAGCGCCGGTGGACCGCTATGCGCTTCCCGCGCCGCCGCCGAAGAAGGCGTCTTCGCCGGTTGACCCGACGCAGGAAGACAAGGTCGACGCGGTCGCGCTTGCTGCGGCAGCGGCAGGAGCGGCGGCTGATCTCGAAGCTCTGCGCGCGGCGATGGAAGCCTACGAGCTATGCGAGTTGAAGCGCGGCGCACGGCAACTGGTGTTTTCAGACGGGCAGCCG
This sequence comes from uncultured Silicimonas sp., assembly GCA_964601395.1. Taxonomy (GTDB): domain Bacteria; phylum Pseudomonadota; class Alphaproteobacteria; order Rhodobacterales; family Rhodobacteraceae; genus JAVJUV01. The sequence goes on from CAZRNL010000100.1 coordinate 620, forward strand.
GCAGCGCGTGTCATGATCGTGGGCGAGGCCCCTGGACGCGACGAGGATCTTCAGGGCAAGCCCTTTGTCGGGCGCGCCGGTCAGCTTCTGGACCTGATGTTCAGCCACATCGGCCTGTCGCGCCAAAGCTCCGATGCCGAGACTGCGCTTTACATAACCAACGTCCTGCCCTGGCGGCCGCCGCAGAACCGAGACCCGCTGCCGGACGAGATCGCGATGCTGCTGCCGTTCCTCACGCGCCATATCGAGCTGATCGATCCCGATATCATCGTGGCGATGGGCAACCATTCCTGCCAGGCGCTTCTGGGGCGTCGGGGCATCACCCGGCTTCGGGGTTCCTGGACCGAGGCGCTGGGCAAGCCCGTCCTGCCGATGTTCCATCCCGCCTACCTTCTGCGCACGCCCGAGGCCAAGCGCGAGGCCTGGGCGGACCTGTTGTCCCTCAAGGCAAGGCTGTCCCAATGAGCCGCATCGACGAATCGAGAGACTTCATCCCGGTCCGCATCGCCGTCCTTACCGTCAGCGACACGCGTTCGCCGGATGACGACCGCTCGGGCGACACGCTGGTGCAGCGTCTGACCGACGCCGGGCACAAGCTGGCGGCGCGCGATATCGTCACCGACGATCGCGACAGGATCGCGGCGAAGCTGCGCGACTGGTGCGCCAGCTCGGAAATCGACGTGATCCTGTCGACGGGCGGGACCGGCCTGACCGGTCGCGATGTGACCGTCGAGGCGCATCGTGACGTCTATGAGAAGGAGATCGAGGCTTTCGGCACGGTCTTCACCCACATCTCGATGGCCAAGATCGGAACCTCAGCCGTGCAAAGTCGCGCCTGCGGAGGTGTTGCGAAGGGTACCTACCTTTTCGCGTTGCCGGGCAGCCCCGGCGCCTGTCGCAACGCCTGGGACGAAATCCTTTCGCTTCAGCTCGACTACCGGCATCGTCCCTGCAACTTCGTCGAGATCATGCCGCGCCTCGAAGAACACCTGCGACGGAAATAGCGCTCGCGTACGTTTGATGAGGATGAGCTTTGCCAAACCGCTGGCGGGCTTACATAATGACGCGTTGATAATGACAGTGGACAAACCGATTTGCGATTCCTGAGACGCTCTCTCGTGGGGCTGTTCCTGCTGGCCGCCACGGCCGGATTGATGACCTATGCGGGTTCGCTTGTCTGGGATGCGCTTCAGTCGCGCTTGTCGGCCGAACCCGGCCAGCGCCCTGCGCGGGAGAGGGTCTTTGCCGCCGAAGTCATCACGGTCCGGCCCGAGACCATCCGCCCGGTACTGACTACCTTCGGCGAGGTCCGGTCGCGACGGACCCTGGAACTGCGGGCATCGGCGGCGGGTGCGGTGATCTGGCTGGCGGAGAATTTCGAGGAGGGCGGATCGGTAGCGGCAGGAGAATTGCTGGCGCGGATCGACCCGGCAAACGCGCAATCCGCTCTCGATACTGCGCGGGCCGACCTCACCGAGGCCGAGGCGGAATTGCGCGACGCCGAGCGCGGGCTGGCGCTGGCCGCCGATGACATCGCGGCCGCCAGCGATCAGGCTCGCCTCCGCGAGAACGCGCTGAGCCGTCAGAACGATCTTCTTGCGCGGGGCGTCGGTTCGACCGCCGCCGTCGAGACGGCCGAACTTGCGCTGTCGTCTGCCCGTCAGTCGCTTTTGTCGCGGCGTCAGGCCCAGGCGGCCGTCGAGGCGCGCGTCGATCAGGCCCGCACTGCGCTCGACCGCCGCCGCATCGCATTGGCCGAGGCCGATCGGCGTCTGGCCGACACCGAGATCCGGGCAGAGTTCGCAGGCGTTCTCAGCGATGTCCGCGTGGTGCAGGGCGGCCTCGTGTCGTCGGGCGAAAGCCTGGCGCAGCTGGTCGACCCGGACTCGTTGGAAGTCTCGTTCCGCGTTTCTACCCCGCAGTATGTGCGGCTTCTGACCGAGAACGGCCGACTGGTCGGGGCGGAGGTGACAGCCTCGATCGACATTCTGGGCGTGGATCTCGAGGCGAAGGGTGAGATCAGCCGTGAAAGTGCCGCCGTGGGGAGCGGACAGACCGGGCGACTTCTGTTCGCGGGTCTCGACACCGCTCCGGGCTTCCGTCCCGGTGACTTTGTCTCGATCCGGATCGACGAGCCGGCACTGGAGGGTGTCGCGCGCCTGCCTGCCGCCGCTGTCGACGCCTCGGGTACGGTTCTGGTCGTGAGCGACGAGGAGCGTCTGGAAGTGGCCAGCGTCGAAGTTCTGCGACGCGAGGGCGACGATGTGATCGTGCGCGCCTCCGGACTGGCCGGGCGCGAGATCGTGGCGGAGCGCACGCCGCTTCTCGGTGCCGGGATCCTGATCCGTCCGGTCCGGCGGGATGCCGCAGGTGTCGCCGAAGCGGAGCTGGCCCCCGAGATGCTCGAGCTTGATCCCGACCGCCGCGCGCGGCTTGTGGCCTTCGTCGAAGGCAACCAGTTCATGCCCGCCGAAGCCAAGGCCCGCGTTCTGGCGCAACTGGAAGAAGACATGGTCCCGGCCCGCGTCGTCGAGCGGATCGAAAGCCGGATGGGGGGCTAGGGATGGCCCGCAGTATCCTCAGGTCGACCGGAGGCATCCTGTCCTACTTCGCGCGCCACAGGACAGCGGCCAATCTTTTGCTTCTGGTCCTTCTACTGTCGGGTTTCTACGCCATTCCACAAATGCGGGCGCAGTTTTTCCCGGACGTGATCGTCGACGATGTCGACGTTTCGGTCAGGTGGGACGGTGCCGGCGCCGAGGATGTGGATGCGGCCATCGTGCAAGTGCTGGAATCCGCGCTTCAGGCGGTCGACGGGGTATCGGCGACAACCGCCACATCCCGCGAGGGACGCGCGTCGCTCCGCCTCGAGTTCGAGCCGGGCTATGACATGAGCCGGGCGGAGGAAGAGGTTAAGACCGCGATCGACGGTGTGAACAACCTGCCCGATACCGCCGACGATCCCCAGATCAGCCAGAGCAGTTGGTCGGATCGGGTCACGGACGTGATCATCAGAGGGCCCGTCGGCGTCGATCAACTGGCCAATTTCGCGGATGAGTTCGTCCAGCGCCTGTTTGCCGAAGGCGTGACCCGCACCACGATCCGGGGTCTGGCCGCGCCCCAAACCGTCGTCGAGGTCACGTCGCTCGACCTGATCCGGCATGACATCACGATGCGCCAGATCGCGGACGCCATCGCCGAGGAAGCCGAGGCAGATCCCGCGGGTGACTTGCCGGGGTCGGCGCGGGTCCGGACCGGCGTCGCCAAGCGATCGGCTGATCAGATCGCCGATATCGTGCTCAGGTCGTCCGACGACGGCACGCAGCTGACCATAGGAGACGTGGCGCGCGTGCGTGTCGAGGGGATCGACCGCGAGCGGGCCAGCTTCGTCGGCCCCGATCCCGCCATCTCGATCCGGGTGGACCGCTCGGCGCAGGGCGACGCGATCCGGATGCAGCGCTCTGTCGAGAAAGTCGCCGACGAGATGCAGCTCACCTTGCCCGACGGCGTCCGGATCGACCTGATCCGCACGCTTGCCGATTCGATCACGGGGCGGCTGAACATCCTGCTGGAGAACGGCCTGATGGGCCTTGGTCTTGTCGTGCTGCTTCTGTTCCTGTTCCTCAACGCGCGTACCGCGCTCTGGGTCGCTGCCGGTATTCCCGTGGCCATGACAGCCGCCATGGCGATCATGTTCATGGCGGGCCTGACCATCAACATGATCTCGCTTTTTGCGTTGATCCTGACGCTTGGCATCGTCGTCGATGACGCGATTGTGGTCGGCGAGCATGCCGATTTCCGCGCGCGCAGGCTGGGCGAGGACCCTGCGACAGCCGCCGAGAACGCGGCGCGGCGCATGTTCATGCCGGTGTTCAGTTCCACCGTGACGACCATCATCGCCTTTTTCGGGCTTGTCGCCATCGGCGGCAGGTTCGGCGGACTGATCGCAGACATTCCGTTCACGGTGATCGTCGTTCTGGCGGCGTCGCTGATCGAGTGCTTCCTGATTCTGCCCAACCACATGAAGCACTCCCTGGCCCACACGGCGCAGCAACACTGGTACGACTGGCCCTCTCGGCAGGTGAACAAGGGCTTCCGCCGGGTCCGCGAGGCTCTGTTTCGGCCGCTTATCGCCGGGGTGATCTGGGCGCGTTATCCGGTCATGGCCCTCGTCGTCGTCGTCCTTGCCAGCCAGGTGGCGCTTCTGATCCGGGGCGACGTGCAGTGGCGTTTCTTCAACGCCCCCGAGCAGTCTTCGGTCACGGCCAACTTCGCGATGGTTCCGGGTGCGACGCGTTCTGACACCGTCGAAGTCATGCGCACGCTGCAAAAGACCATCGAGGATCTGGGTGCTTCCTATGAGGCCGAGCACGGTCAGAACCCGGTCAGCTATGCGATGGCCGAGATCGGCGGCACCTCGGGTCGCGGGCTGGCCGGCGAAGAGACCAAGGACACCGATCAGCTTGGCTCGATCTCCATCGAACTGATCGACGCCGATCTTCGCCCCTATTCCAGTGCGGCGTTTGTCACCGCTCTGCAGGACGCGGTGCCGAGCCATCCGATGCTCGAGACGCTGAGTTTCCGCAGCTGGCGGGGCGGACCGGGGGGCGATGCCATCGACATCGAGCTTTCGGGGGCCTCGACCGTGACGCTCAAGAACGCCGCCGAAAGCCTGAAGGGCCAGCTTGCGCGATATGGCGAGGTCTCGGCGCTGGAAGACAACCTGGCCTACGACAAGGAAGAGCTGATCCTTGAATTGACCCCGCAGGGTCAGGCGCTGGGCCTGACCATCGACGGGCTGGGGGCGACGCTTCGCGCGCGGCTCAACGGGATCGAGGCCGCCACCTATCCCGACGGACCGCGTTCGGCCGCGATCCGGGTCGAGCTGCCCTCGGGCGAACTGACTGCCGATTTCCTCGACAGGATGCTGATCCGCACCGGTCCGGGGACGGCGGGCGAGGGCGTCTATGTTCCTCTCGCCGATATCGTTTCGGTCGAGCGCCGCACCGGCTTTTCGACCATCCGCCGCGAGAACGGCATCCGTGTCGTGTCCGTCACCGGCGATCTGTCCGAGGACGACCCCGACCGCGCGACCGAGATCACGACCGAGATCCGCGAAGCGATCCTGCCCGCGCTTGAACAGGACTTCGGCATCTCGACCTACATGTCGGGACTTGCCGAGGACGAACGCAACTTCCTGTCCGACGCATTGCAGGGCCTGATTCTCTGTCTTTTGGGCATTTACCTGACGCTGGCCTGGGTGTTTTCCTCCTGGAGCCGCCCTCTTGTCGTCATGGCGATCATTCCGTTCGGGCTCATCGGAGCCGTCTGGGGCCACTACCTGTGGGAGGTACCCATGTCGATGTTCTCGGTCGTGGGCCTGATCGGGATGGTGGGGATCATCATCAACGACTCGATCGTGCTGGTGTCGACCGTCGACGAGTACGCCGAGGACCGGGGTCTTTTCCCGGCGATCATCGACGCCACCTCCGACCGCCTGAGGCCGGTGGTGCTGACCACGCTGACCACCGTTCTCGGGCTAGCGCCGTTGCTCTACGAGACATCGAATGATGCGCAGTTCCTGAAACCGACCGTCATCACGCTGGTCTACGGACTTGCCTTCGGGCTGGTGCTGGTGCTGCTCATCGTCCCGGCCCTGCTGTCCATCGGCCACGATATCGGCCGCAACGTCCGTGCCGCGCGCCGGGCCCTTGCCGCCGGGTCGCGCGCGCCGGGCATGGCAATGGCGCTTGGGGCCGCTTCACTCGGGACGGTTGCGATCTTTGCAGGCACGCTTGGAGCCGTGCTGGCGACCGGGGCGATGCCCGAAGCATTGGGCGGCGCGTCATCATTGCCTCTGGCGCTGGCTTTCTTCATCGGTGGGGCCGCTGTCCTGATCCTCGCGGTCTGGCTGATCGCGGCTCTGCGATTTGCCCGGACGCAGCGCGCCGCCGGCTGATCCGTCAGCTGCAGCCGAGGATCTCTACGGCGCGGCCGTCCGCCAGCACCGTCAGGCGCAGATCCGCCCGCGCCAGCGCGAACGGCTGCGCGTTTGGCGGAACCATCTCGACTTCTGCGCGCAATGTTCCGCCTTTCCGAACGACCGAGGCCTCCGATATCCAAAGCCCGCTTTCGCCGGCCTCGATCACCGCCACTTCCTCGGACGCCATCGGCGGCATGTCGGTCGTGACAGCGACGCGCAACCCATCGGCTATGGGCGTCACCTCGCAGCGCATAGCGTCGCCGGTTTCGGGCCGGTCCCCAAGGGCGGACTGCAGCGGCGCCGACCCCGAACCGGGCGACGGCAGATCCGCGGCAAAGGTCAGCGTGACCGGCACACAGATATCCTCGCAGACGCCAAGTTCGACTTCGCCGTTCAGCCGGATCGGCTGCGTCGGATCCAACGTTTCGACGACCAGCGGAAAAATCACGGCATCCTTGTAGCCGATCGAGCGCATCCCGTTCACGTAGAAGACGTGGGGAACAGGGAAGCGCACGTCCACAGAAGCCACGTTGCTCGACCCCGACCAGTTGAAGCTGGGCGCAATTCCACCGTCGCCGGGCGCGCGCCAGTATGTCTTCCATCCGGGCGCGAGTCTGATCGTCAAACCGGCCATGTGCCGCCCGTCCGCCTCACGCCAGCCGGTATCGATCCCGACATCCGTGATGTCGGCGGGAACCTGCGCGGCAACCGGCAGGGCAAGACAGGCGGTCAGCGCGGAGACAAGGAGAAACCGTGTGTTCATGGGAACTCCTTATGCTCCGAACATCGCAAAACGGAAATCACATTCAAGTCACGGGCCGTGAGTGTTGCGCCGGGTCCCCTTGATCGGTGGCCGGAGTTGCCCCATCCTTGTGCAATGACATCGCACGACAGTCTCGAAGGAAAGCTGCTGATCGCCATGCCGGGTATGGGCGATCCACGGTTCGAGCACAGTGTCGTCTTCCTCTGCGCCCACTCGGCCGACGGGGCGCTTGGCCTGATCGTGAACAAACCGGCACACGAGTTGCAGTTTGCGACCCTGCTGGAACAGCTCGGCATCGACGTCGGCAATCCAGCGCGTGACATCCGGGTCCACTTCGGGGGCCCGGTGGATCACGGGCGGGGCTTCGTTCTGCACTCGGGGGAGTATGGCTCGAACGCGTCTACCCTCCAGGTCAGCGACGCCTTCGGCATGACGGCGACGCTGGATGTGCTCGAGGACATCGCGCTTGGCAGAGGCCCCGAGTCGGCACTTCTGGCGCTCGGCTATGCGGGGTGGGGGCCGGGACAGCTTGAATCCGAGATCCTCTCGAACGGCTGGCTGACCTGCGACGCCCGGCCCGAGATCGTCTTCGGCGACAACGATAGCGCCAAGTGGACAGAGGCCCTTGCGTCCATGGGTGTCGATGCGCTGATGCTGTCCGGCACGGCCGGGCGCGCCTGAACGTCGTTCGGGCATCGCGAACCTGAGGCGGGACGTGTCTTGGCCCAACGCTGATCCGCATACGAAAAAGGGCCGTCGCACAAGGCAACGGCCCTTCGGCAAAGCTAGCTTGCCGCCTTATTCCTTCACGGTGATCCGACCGTCGGTGTAGGGCGTGAACGCCCCCTGATCGGCCAGGTACTCGGCGGTCACATCGGCCACGTCCGGACCGAAGTCATAGGCGTCCTGAGCATCGACGAACATCTTGAATCCGTCGCCACCGTTGCGCACGTAGTTGTTCGAGACAACACCGTAGAGCTTGTCCATCTCGATCGGAGCGCCTCCGACCATCACGTCGCTGACCCGTGAGCCTGGTTCGGCCTTGGGGTCGAATGCATAGGTCAGGCCCGCCACTTGCGTGAATCGCCCCGCGCCTTCCTCGACCTGGCTGACGCCGTTCTCAAGCGCCTCGACGACTGTGGCGCCGGTCACACGGAAGGTGGACAGCGTGTTCTGGAACGGCAGCACCGTCAGCACCTCGCCCATCGTCACCGGCCCGGCGTCGATGGAGGCGCGGAGCCCGCCGCCGTTCTGGATCGCGATGGTCACGCCCTGCGCGGCGGTCTTGTCGAGCATCGCCTCGGCGACGAGGACGCCCATCTCGCATTCCCGCGCGCGGCAGCTGGAACGGTCCCCGTCGATCGGGGCCGCCGTCTCCGCCACGACCTTGTTCTTCAACTCCTCGATCGGCCCCGCAAGCTCCGCCACCCGCGCCGCGATGGCCGCGTCCGGCGTCACGGATGCGTCAAGCAGCTTCGTGTCGCCCTCGGCGAAGACGACGTTCCCCCGGTCGTCGAACTCGACCGTCAGCTCGCCGACATATTTGGAATAGGCGTAGGCCTGCACCACCGGCACCAGCGCGCCGAACGGGCCGCTGACCCAGGTCGGATAGGCCCCGTCGCGGTTCGGGTCCGACGCCGAAAGATAGGTGTGGCTGTGCCCGCCCACGATCACGTCGATCCCCGGCACGGCGGCGGCGATCTCGAGGTCGCGCTTGAAGCCGACATGGGTGAGCGCGATGATCTTGTCCACGCCCTTGGCTTCGAGAATCGCCACCTCGCCGATCAGATAGTCGATCTCGTCGAGGAACCTGACGTTCGGCCCGGGGGACGCCGTCTCCGCCGTATCCGTGGCGAGAACGGAGATGATCCCGATCTGCTCGCCGCCGACCGTCACGACGACATGGCCGGGCAGCCGCCCGGCGAGCAGCGGCTCCGCGCTCACATCGGTGTTGCCGGAAAGGACGGGGAAGCCCGCGCCGCGGATGAAGTCCGAAAGCACGGCGGGCCCGTCGTCGAACTCGTGGTTG
>CAZRNL010000101.1:0-9393 GCA_964601395.1 uncultured Silicimonas sp.
TGGCCGCGTTCCTCGGCACCCTTGCCCGGATAGGCCCCGGGGGTGTCGATCAGGGTGACGACGGGCACGTTGAAGCGGTCGGCGAGATCCATCAGACGGATCGCCTTGCGATAGCCTTCGGGGCGGGCCATTCCGAAATTGCGCTCGATGCGGGACTGGGTGTCGTGGCCCTTCTCGTGGCCAATCACCATGACGGGACGGTCGTTGAGGCGGGCGAGGCCCCCCATGACCGCGTGATCGTCGGCGAAGTTCCGGTCACCGGAAAGCGGCGTGTACTCGGTGAAAAGGGCATCGATGTAGTCCTTGCAGTGCGGACGGTCCGGATGGCGGGCGACCTGGCACTTCTGCCAGGGTGTCAGGTTCCTGTAGAGATCCTTCAGGATCTGCTGCGCCTTCTTGTCGAGAGCCTTGGCTTCTTTCTCGACGTCCATATCCTTGTTCTTGCGGCCCATAGCGCGAAGCTCTTCGGCCTTGCCTTCGATTTCAGCCAGCGGCTTTTCGAACTCGAGAAAGTTCTGCATCGTTTTCCCCTTGGATCGTCGGGTCTATATGGCCTGCCAGATCACCGGCTGCAAGAATCACGCTGTCCTTGCCGTGTAGATATGCAGCAGTGCAGGAATCCGGACGACCTTCCCGTCGCTGAAAACCTCAAGGAAACGCGCGATCTCTGCATGGACGGCAGCCAGATCCGCCTCGGAGGCCTGGAATAGCCGAACCACACGCGCCGCCGGTCCGATCACAAGTGCAAGGTGGGCGGCGTCCTCGACCGACCCCTGTATCGGAAGGTGGATTTCGACCTCGTCGCAGGCGATATCCTGCAGTCCGGCGGCCCTGAGCTGTTCCATGGACCAATCCTTGTCGGCCATACCCATCGGTCCGGGCGCGTTGGGTTCGCCTTTCGGAACGTCACCGAGGTGGGACGCCGCGATTCGGCTTGGATCCTTCCAGTAAGGATTGCGCGCCACCGGCCCCCACGCCGCGAAGGCTATTCGGCCTCCCGGGCGCAGTGCGCGGGCGATATTGGCAAAGGCCCCAGGAGGGTCGCCAAAAAACATGACGCCGAAACGCGAGATGGCGACGTCGAAATCGGAGGTCGGCCAGTCCGCCACTTCCGCGTCGGCCAGAAGCGTCGCGACCTGCGCAATTTCGCTGGCGCGTTCGGCGGCACGGTTCAGCATCGGCGCCGAGATGTCGGTCGCCAGGACGCGCCCCCGAGTGCCAACCGCCGAGGCGGCAGCAAGGGTCAGAGCGCCTGTGCCGCAACCGATATCGAGGACGCTTTCCCCGGAGGAAAGCCCTGCGGCCATCAGAACCGCATCGAGTGCCTCGGCCAGTAGCCGGTCCTGCAGCGTCTCATGGGTAACCCAGCTTTGGCCCGAAGGCCCCGACCAGAACTCGGCCTCGGTAGCGTTTGCCATCTCTGTCATGCCATACCTCTGGGGTGCATCACCGCAACCATAGACGACCGTAAGGCTCCAGAACCAGATGCCCTTCGGAGAGCTTTGCAGGCAGGTCCGTCAGAGCATCGTGGAAGCTGCTAACCCCCTCCGACATCGCCCATTCGCCCGGCACTTGGACCGGGTCCGCCGTGAAATTGAACAAGCATAGCAGCGGCCCGGTCGGCGCGTCATGCACCAGCGCGAAGACACCCTTGACCGGCACCCAAGGCACCCGAACCGGATGGGCCGCGTGGATTTCGGGCGTCATCTTCCGGCGCGTCATCACGTGGCGCACGGCGTGCCAGACCCGCGCCTGCGGAGACCCGTCATTGGCGGCCTGCACACGCTCGACCGCGTCCCAGTCCATCCGCGGGCGGTGCAGCCAGCGGCTGTCGTGCGCCAGATCGGGATGGTCAATGTAGCTGTAATCGTTCAGCATGGCGATCTCGTCGCCCATGTAGATCAGCGGGATGCCGCCGTAGGCCGCGATCAGCGCATGGCCCATGACGATCCGCTCGACGGCCAGGTCGATGGCGACAGAGTCGTTGTCGCGGAGCGCCCGCTCCAGTCCGGCCAACGATGCGAAAGTCCCGGTGATCCGCTTGTCGCCGGTTTCCTCGTTCACGCCGAACAGCGCACCTTGCGCGAAAGACCCGGGAAAGACGCCTTCGTAGAAGTCGCTGAGAAAATCGCGGTGGCCGGGTCCAGTGACGCCAACCGCCTCGGCATCCTCCTCGGTGATCGCCCAACCGATATCGTCATGGCAGCGGATATAGGTCGCATAGGTGGCGTTCCGAAGGATGGTCGGGAAATGGGTTTGCAGCACATGGGTCATAAGCGCGGTGTCGCGCGACGCCAGCGCCGACCAGAACTGCACCATCAGCGAGTTGTGATAGGCGAGGTTGCCTTCCTTGCCGTCGTGGACGCCGCGCCCGAGATAGGGCAGCATTTCCTTCGGCCCGACGATGGCCTCTTCCATGTGGATCACGGCCGGGCAGACAACGCGGCAGGCGGCGCGCAAGGCCTGGAGGATCATGTGAACCTCGGGTTCGGACTGGCAGCGCGTGCCCATCCGCTTCCACATGAAGGCGACGGCATCGAGCCGCAGCACGTCCACGCCCCGGTTGGCCAGGTAGAACATGACGTCAGCGATCTCGAGGAAGACCTGCGGATTGGCCCAGTTCAGATCCCACTGATGGCTGTTGAACGTGGTCCAGACCCATTTCTTCAGGGTCTCGTCGAACGTGTAGTTGCCCGGAGCGGTTTCCGGGAAAATCGTCAGCAGCGTTTTTTCGTATTGGTCGGGGATCGTGCGGTCGTCAAAGATCAGGTAGTAATCCTGTTTTTCACTGTCGCCTTTGCGCGCGGCCCTCGCCCAGGCATGTTCGCGCGCCGTGTGGTTCAAGACCATGTCGATACACAGCGAGATGCCGCGCGACCGGAGCGCAGTCGCAACCTTCTCGAAATCCTTCATCGTCCCGTAGGCCGGGTTGATGGCGCGGTAGTCCATCACCGAGTAGCCGCCGTCCGAGTCCCCCGGACGGGGCTTCAGGCAAGGCATGAAATGCACGTAGGTCGCGCCGATTTCCTCAAGGTAGTCGAGCTTCGACAGAACGCCGGTCAGGTCGCCCGCGAACCGGTCGATGTAGAAGACGTAGCCCACCATGTCAGGGCGCTGGAACCAGTCGGGTTCCATGTCGCGCTTCATGTCGAGCCATTTCAGATCGCGCGGACGTCTGGCCCATGCCTTACGCATCGCCTCTTCCAGCCGGTTGCGGAAAGCAGCATAGTCGGGATGGCGTCCGTAGAGTCGCTCCAGCATGTCGAACAGATCGCGTCGGCTCCGCTCCAGTCGAAGCTCGAACACCTTGGTGTCAAATGCCGTCAAACTCATCCGCGAACCTCTTGATGCGACGTCAGGTCAGGTATCGGATCGCTGTCATTGTGTCCATTGTAGACGTATGATCGGAACACTTTGGCGGAAGCACAAACTGGCGCTGCTCGTCTTTGCGGGAGCCTTGCTTCTGGTCGCGTTCTTTTCCGCGCGTCTGGCGTTTTTCTCGATCTACTGGTCCGATCCGGCGCGACGGGACGCGGTGATCGAAGGGTGGCAGACACCCGGTTACGTGGCGCTGTCGTGGAAGGTTCCGAAACCGGTGGTCGCCGAGGCGCTGGGGTCGGCCGAGGGCGATCACCCGCGCCGAAACCTGGATGATATCGCCACCGAACAGGGCGTCGCGCTTGACACTCTGATTGCAGAGATTGAGGCGGCAATCCTGGAATTCAGGTCGCAGGAACAGTGACTGATTTCCTCCTTGCGTTCGTTTCGGACTATGGCGTTTGGGCGCTGGCTGTCACTACCTTCCTAAGCTGTCTGGCCCTGCCGGTTCCATCATCTCTGGCGATGCTCGCCGCCGGTGGTTTCGTCGCCTCGGGCGATCTCTCCGGGCCCCAGGTCATCGCAGCCGCCTTCGTCGGCGCGGTTGTCGGCGACCAGACAGGATTCCTGATTGGTTGGTTCGGCTCCGGCGCTCTGGAGCGGTTGTCCGAGCGCCCGAAACAGGGCGCGATGCTGCGCGCGGCCGCGGACGACCTGCGCCGGAAAGGCGTTCCTCTGGTCTTCTTCAGCCGGTGGCTGGTCAGTCCGCTTGGACCTTATGTCAATTTCACTGCCGGGGCGACGGGGCTGGCCTGGCCGCGTTTCCTGTTGGCGGGTATCGCAGGCGAGGCGGTCTGGGTTGCGATCTATGTCGGGTTGGGGGCGCTGTTCGCCGAGAACATAGGGCTACTCGCCGATATCCTTGGCAACCTTACGGGGCTTCTTGCGGCGCTTGCTGTCGCCGCCGGTGCCGGGCTCTGGCTGCTTCGGGCGTCGCGGCATCCGTGACCCGGTCCGTTCACCACATCCGGTCCTAGGCGCGTTGCTCGTAGTTCTCGTCGTAGGCCTGTCCGCCATGCCTCGAAGCCGATCCTTCCGCGATCAGATCGCCCGCCGACGGGATTTCACCAGAGCGATCCCCTTCACGCCAAAGCTCGGAACGCAGAAGCGCCTTCGAGCACTGAACATAGGCCTCGTTGACCGTCACCAGGATGACGGTCGCAGGGTGATGTCCCTTGACCTCGAAAAAACTGGTCATAGCGGGATCGACACTGAGCACGGCGGTCCCGTTCACGCGCACAACAGCCGTCGCGCCGGGCACCATGAACATCAGCGAAACGCGGCCGTCTTGGATAATATTTCTGAGCGAATCCAGCCGGTTGTTTCCGCGCCAGTCGGGAATTGCCAGCGTCTGCGGGTCAAGTATGCGGGCAACCGGGCCGATGTCGCCGCGCGGCGAACCGTCCGTTCCATCCGGCCCGACCGTCGAAAGCACCATGAAGCGCGAGGCTTCGATCCAGCGGGCGTGCGCGCCGGTGATCCGTGTCACCACCTTTTCGACCGAAGCCGGCACGGCGGCATCGTAGAGGGCTTCCAGCGCTTCGATTGTGTCGATGGTGCTCATGTTGTTCCCTTAGCCTCCGCCAGAAGCGCATCAGACGCCTTCTCGACGTCGTTCTCGATCCGCGCCAGGAACTCCTTGACCCCAAGTCCGGGCGCGATGGGCTCGAGAAACTCGACAACGGCTGTTCCCGGACGCCGCAGAAACCCGCGCTTCGGCCAGAAGTAGCCGACATTGGTCGCCACCGGCACGCAGGGTTGGCCAAGCTGCTGGTAAAGCGCACCTGTGCCCGCCTTGTAGGGCTTCTTGTCCTCCGGCGCGACGCGGGTGCCCTGCGGATAGATGACCAGTTGCCCCGGGTCCTGCTGCCCCTTGGCCACATCCTGCATCATTCTGGCGATGGCCGCACCCCGTTTGCCGCGGTTGACCGGAACGCAGCCGATACGCAGCGCGTACTGGCCAAGGATCGGAGCGTAAAGCAACTCGCGTTTCATGATGAACTTGCCGCGTGGTATGGCGTGAAAGATCAGGACGATGTCGAGAAAAGACTGGTGTTTTGCCGCGATCATCACCTCACCGGTCGGCGGCGTGCCCCGCACCTCGGTTTTCAGTCCGATCATCCAGCGTGCGGCCCAGATGACATAGGCGCACCAGGCATGGCAGGCGCGGCGCGCCCACTCGCGGCTGAAAAGGGCGAACGGGAAGAAGACAACCGCGTAGACCAGCATCATGACGTAAATCGAGGCATTGAACACCAGCGAGCGCAGAAGCTGCATCAGGACACCTCTTTCAGACGCCGTTGCGCCGCGACGTAGGTTGCCACAAAGGCAAGGACCGCTGCGGCCGGTGGCACGAGGAGCGGCCAGAGCCATTCGAGGCCGTTGAAGCCCAGCCGGCTCAGGATGCCGGTGTCCGCACCCGAGGGGAACAACAAAAGCACGACCAGCGCGACAAGCGTGCCCACTGCCGCCCCGATCAGGGCGCGGGCGGTGAAACGCCGGACAAATGCGCGGGTGATCCAGCCGTCCTTGGCGCCCACCAGTCGCAGGACGTCGATAACCTGTCCGTTCGCGGCAAGCGCCGCCGAGGCCGCAAGCGCGATGGTGGTCGCCGTCACCCCGGCGATAAGGAACAATGCGGTCAGACTGATGGATCTCAGCCGACCCGCCGCCTCGATGAGAGGTGTGCGCCAGCGCCCGTGACTGTCATAGATCGCACCCGGCGCGTCGGCGGCCAGCCTCTGGCGAAGCCCTTCGGCGTCGGGACCGTCGTCCGTTTCGGTCACGTCGATCAGAACCGGCAAGCGAAGCGTGTCGAGCGGCAGATCGTTTCCGAACCAGGGAGCCAGCAGCTCACGCTGTTCATCATCGTCCATCACGCGCGCCGAGGCTATACCGGGGGTCTGGGACAGGGCGGCAAGGACCGGGTCGGTCTGTGCCTGCCGCTGATCGGCAGGTGCCGAGATGCGGATCGTCGCAGTTCCGGCCAGTTCCGCTTCCCAACGCCCCGCGAGGTCTCCCGCCGCCAGCGCGAGCGCCAAGGCAAAGACGGCGAGAAAGGCCATCGCCGCCGCGCTGATCAACGTCAGGGACGCGGTGAACCCGGTGGCGGGCACGACGCGCTCGGCGTTGCCGTCACGGGCAAGGAAACCTGGCAACTTCACAATTCGGACCCCGCAAGCGAAACTTCACCGCCGCGAATCCGCAGAACGCGAGCCTGAACCTGCGATTTCGCCTGCCGGATCAGGTTCATGTCGTGAGTGGCGCAAAGCACCGTCTTGCCCAGCCGGTTGAGTTCTACCAGAAGTTTCAGAAGTCGCAGGGACATGTCCCAGTCCACGTTGCCCGTCGGCTCGTCCGCCAGGATGATATCGGGCGACAGGATGACCGCTCGCGCCAACGCCGCCCTCTGACGTTCGCCCCCCGACAGTTGAGGCGGGAGGCTGTCCGCGTGCGACTTCAGCCCTACCCAGGATAGCAACTCATCGAGATGTGCGCGAGCCTGGAGGCCGTCCGCGTCCGCGACGATTGCAGGCAGAAGCACGTTTTCCGCCAGAGTCAAATGGTCGATGAAGCGGCTGTCCTGATGCACGATACCGATCCGGCTGCGCATGTCGGCCACGCCGTTGCGGTTCAGCGATGCGGTGTCACGCCCCAGAAGCGTAACGTGCCCTTCCGTCGGTCGGAGCTCAAGCGAGCACAGACGCAGCAAAGTCGTCTTGCCGGCACCTGAGGGCCCGGTCAGGAAGTGGAAACTTCCGGGCGCAAGCGTCAGCGAAACGTCGCTGAAAAGCGTCCGCCCGCCATAGCTCATGCCGACATTGTCGAGCTCGATCACACCTGTCCCCTGCGGTTCGCGCGACGCTTTTGCCTCAGTCTGTGTCCGGGATCAACGCTCGCGGCTTCCCCGCCGGGATCTGAAGTGATAATAGCGTCAAAGGCAGGTACACACCTCAAGCCGGAAAGGCGTGGTGGATTTTTTGGGGCAAGGACTTTTGACATGCGGCTGATTTGTCCGAATTGCAGCGCTCAGTACGAGATCGATGCATCGCTGATCCCGGATGAAGGACGGGATGTCCAGTGCTCGAATTGCGGGCATAACTGGTTTGAGCTGCCGCCGCCGCCACTTTCCTATTCCGAGACCGCCGAACCGTACGAACCCGACGGCGAAGCCGAGGTCGGGGACGAGGTTGACGATCTCGATACGTCGCCCGATTTGGCAAGCGACGCCTTCGAAGCTGCCGAAGAGCCTGTGGACCAGCCGGAACCTGAATCAGAACCGGAAGTCGAACCTGAATTCGAGGATGAGTTTGTCGAGCCGATCGCAGGAGACGACGCGGAAGAGCCGGAGTCGCCGCCGGAGCCTGCGGATACCTCAGACCTCGAGGACACACCCGAGCCCGAGGTCGGCGAGGATGACGACGACCGCGAGTTGAGTGACGCCGTGCGGGCCATCGCGGCTGCGTCGCGGGAACCGGTCGAGGACGAGCCACAGGGGGCACCCGATCCCTTCGCCGCGGCCGCCGTCGCCGGGACGGCCTTCAAGCGCCGCGAGGTCGACGCCGCGACGCTGGAAATCCTGAAGGACGAAGCTGAACGTGAACTGGCCCAGCGCCGCGCCACACCGACGACTCCGATCGAAACCCAGACCGACATGGGACTGGACGAAGTTCGCGGACGCAATACACCGACGCGCGCGCTCCGCGCCCGGATGGCCCGTGAAAAGACCGAGGATGCCCCCAGAAAGAAGGGAGCGCAGCCCAAGCAAGACCCGCGCGTCCATTCATCTGATGACAGCTACGAGGCTCCGCGCCGCGACCTTCTGCCGGACATCGACGAAATCAATTCCAGCCTGAAGCCCCGCCGGGGTGCCAAGACCGCGGCCCCGGACGCCGAGATAGCCCGCCGCAGAGGGTTCCGGTCGGGCTTCCTTCTTATGGTCGGGCTCGCGGTGCTGATGATATTCGCCTACGCCTGGGCACCGGACATCGCGCGGATGGTACCTTCGCTGGAGGGTCCGCTTCTGACTTACGTCGATCTGGCCAATACCGTTCGTGACTGGCTCGACGCGATGCTCAGCGGGTCCTGAAGAACCAACTGCGGCCGCGGGTCCTAGAACCGCTCCAGCAACCTCTTGAGATATTCCAGCTCTTCCGTTGGTCGTTCCTGCTCGCCCGAGCGGCGGCGGATTTCGTCCAGAAGTTCGCGCGCGCGCCGGTAGACATCTTCGCCCTGGAGTAACTGTTCATCCGTGCCGACGCGGCCATTTTCACCCAGGTCCCGACCCAGCGGATCGCGGGTGCCGTTCGGGTTGTTGCGGCCCATCGCGTCCCCCTGCTGGCCGCCCTGCTGGTTCTGCTGCTGCTGCGCCATCTGATCGGCCAGTTCACGCATGCCTTCGCGAAGCGCCTCCATGGCGTCGGCCTGATTGTCGAGCGCGCCTGCGAAGTCTTCATCGCGCAGCGCCTCCTCGGCGTCGTCCATTGCCTCGCCCGCGCGGCCCAGCGAGTCGCGGGCCGCGTCACCCTCGGGCGTGCCTGCGCCGGGAAGGTTCTGGGTCTGGCGGTTCAGTTCGTCACGAAGCGCCTGCTGGCGATCGGCCAGGCTTTGCTGCCCGGTCTGCGGTTGCCCCTGCTGGCCCCCCTCGCCCTGCTGGTCCCCCTCCCGCGGGCTTTGCCCGTTCTGGCCATGTTCCTGACCCCGGCCAAGACCATCGCCGTCCCGGCCCTGGTTCTCTTGCGACTGGGACCCTTGTGCATTCGGGTTGAACTGTTCCTGAAGATCGCGGAATGCCTCGTCCGAAAGCCCCTGCTGCTGGCGCAGCGTCTCGGCCAGCCCTTCCATCGCCTGTTCGCCGGGCGATTGCTGGCCCTGCTGGCCGCGAGCGATCTGCATGTTCTCCATCATCTGCTGGAGCTGTTGAAGCAACTGCTGCGCCTCGGCCATGCGACCCTGCTCCATCAGTTCCTGCAACCGGTCCAGCATATCCTGAAGCTGGTCGCCCGTGATCTCCTG
>CAZRNL010000102.1:0-9385 GCA_964601395.1 uncultured Silicimonas sp.
CGCAGATGTCGGGGGCCTTTGCCGCGATCCGGTCGGAAGACCTGATCTGGTCGCGCGCGGTGCGCCGCTATTTTCTGGGAGAACCGGACCTGCCCACAGATGTAACCGTATGGGTAAACGACACGACACGGATGCCCGCGCGGATGCATTCCGAATACCTGCGCGGCATCTTCCTTGAAAACCGTATCTCGGCGGGGCGTTTCGCCGTCGAGGGCCGGGTAATCGCGCTCAAGAACATTTCCGTGCCGATCTTCGTGGTGGGCACCGAAACCGATCACATCGCGCCCTGGCGCTCGGTCTACAAGACCGCGCTTTTTACCGACTGCGACATGCATTTCCTGTTGACCAAAGGCGGCCATAACGGTGGCATCCTGTCGGAGCCTGGTCACAAGCGGCGGCACTACCGGGTCGGTCATCGCCCTGCCGGGGCGCATTACCGCGCGCCGGACGCGTGGCTGGCAGCGCATGACCCGGTACAGGGCTCGTGGTGGCCGGAATGGTCGCAATGGCTGACGCGGCACGGAACCGGCACGGTGGCCCCGTCTGCACCAGGCAGTCATCCGGATTACCCCGCCCTCGCCGCCGCGCCGGGAACGTACATCTTCCAAACCTGACCGAGAGACCGGACCCGATGGACGATCAGCCGGTCGAGCTGGAGCCTTCGACTCTCGGTGCAGATATGAAAGTCGAGGGGCACCCCACGCCACCCGTGCTCTTGCAGTCCAGCTACCAAGCTGGATTCTCAAGATGAATCCGCTCACGGGATTTGCGCAACAGAGCCCCTACTGGTGGTGCAACCGTAGCAGGGCGTCCCTGCAAGCCGGGTCATGTGCCAGGCCAAGACCTGGTTCGAGCTCAACACAGGCAACCCGAGTTCCGCCTCCAGCGCCGGAAGGATGTCGAACGTCCGAAGATTGGTGCATGAGAGGAACAGCCCGTCCAGGCGGGACCGGCCAGCGAGAGATCGCGCCGCTTCGGCAATTGAGTGCGGGTCGATCCGGGCGACGCGGGCCTCGATCTCCTCGCCGAACGAAAGCGTCTCGGGCACGGCAATGCCGCGCGCGACGAAGGCCATGCGCAGAGGTTCGGCGACCGAGGGCAGATAAGGCGATACGATGCCGACCCGCCGCAGGCCCAGGTGATCGAAAGCAGCCAGGGCGGCCGTCAGCGGGTCGGTCACGTTCCTGGTCGTGGTGCCCGACATGATCAGGGTGTGTACGTTGTCCGCGCCGATCAGCGCCGTTCCTGACGTGCAGGCGTAGCCCACCACTTCGAATCCGGCGGCCGGCGGCAACAGCGCGGTTGCGGCGGTCAGTCCGCTCTCCATTTCGGCGATACTGGCGGGTGTCAGGTCGTCACCCGAGTGAACGCGGCTGACATGAACCCGGGCTGCATCCGGCGGAATGTAGCGGCGAAAGTCCGATTCTATCGTTTCATCGACGCGCAGGATGATCAGGCCCAGTGCCGGGACGGCGTTCTCGACAAGGCGATAGGGGAAAGAGGACATCAGGCGAGTTCCGGCATTTTATCGGGCGCTCGCGGTGAAAGCAGTTCCGCCCCCTCCGCACGCAGGACGACATTCTCTTCATGCACCAACATGCGCCCGGGCTCGACCCAGGCGCCGGGCTCCAGCGTCAGAACCATGCCCTCCCGGAGTTCGGTGGCATCCAGCGGCGTGAACGAGGGCCATTCGGTCAGCGTGATCCCCAGCCCGTGACCCAGCCGGCCGCCCCCAACCTGCACTCCGCGTTTTGTCAGGCCCTCGGACAACACGCTGTGAACGTCGCACGCCAGCATTCCCGGCCGCAGCACCGAGAGGGCGTCTTCGCTCGTCTGCCAAAGCGCGTCATGTGTTCGTTGAACGCTTTCGGAGACAGGACCGACCGAAAAATTTCGATCGTAATCGCAGAAATAGCCATCCTTTACAGCGCCGGTATCCAGCATCAGCACGTCTCCCGGTTCCAACGGTTCGGCCGCGGCCGGGGAGATGACGTCGGCATAGCCATTCGGACCGGCAGCGCCCGCGACATAGCTGACCCAGTCGGCGCCTTCCTGCAGAAGCACCGCCTGAAAGGCGCGGAATACCTCATCGAGGGGTCGTCCCTTGACTGCGAATTCCGGCACACGCGCAAATGCCCGCCCCGCGATGTCGCAGGTAGCGCGGATTTTCTCGATCTCGGCCTCGCTCTTGATCTCGCGTACGCGCTGAACAGTGGCGGCGTCGTCCACGAACCTGCGTGGAATTATGCCCTCGGCCACACGTTTGAAATCCGCGATCGGCATGCGCAAGTGGGTTTCCAGGCCCATCGGGACGCCGATGCGGGCGCGTTCCGGCAGGAGGCTGCACAGCGTGTCCATCAGCAGGCTGACGCCGTCGTCGTCAGGGTGCGGGGCGTCCCAGGTGAGGATTTGCGATATCCAGGTCCGGCCCATGAGCTCTGCGCCGATGGATGGTATCACCGCGACCGGTTCACCCTTCGCCGGCACGACCAGAAACCAAGGCCGCGCGGGGCTTTCCCAGAACCGGGTGAGGAAGCCCGTGACATAGAAGATGTCGGCCGCCGCCGTCAGGAACAGCGCGTCGAGACCTCGACCGGACATCTCGGCCTGCAGTTCCGCGACGCGCCCGCGGAACTCGCAAGCCGGGAAGACAAGCGACCGTTCAGCCACCCTCGGGACCCTCACTGAGGATGGCCAGAACCCGGGCCTCCGGACCGAGATCGAGACCGGCCAGCAACGCGGAAAGCCCGGCCCCTCCGGACG
The DNA here is from genome assembly GCA_964601395.1 of uncultured Silicimonas sp. GTDB lineage: Bacteria > Pseudomonadota > Alphaproteobacteria > Rhodobacterales > Rhodobacteraceae > JAVJUV01. Next base: position 2,764 of record CAZRNL010000102.1, read on the forward strand.
GCGTGGTCGGAAATCCATGCTCGGACAGCGTGGCGACGCCGGCCTTGGCTTCCTCCTCGGTGATGGTCACGAAGCTGTCTGCGTCGCGCGAGAGTCCTGCCAGGGCAATCAGGGACGGTGTCTTGCAGTCGAGCCGTCCCATGCAGGAAACCGGCCCGCCCGCTGTAACGGGTCTTCCGGCGCTGATACTCTCGAAAAGGGCCGGTGCCGCATCGGGCTCGACGACGATGATCCGGGGACCATCGCCCCAGGCCAGTCGCACATGGGCGGCCACCGCGGCGGCCAGCCCGCCCACACCGGCCTGCAGCAGGATGTGCGTCGGAGCCGTTTCGAGTTGCTCGACCGCCTCGGCGGCAAGCTGGGTGTAACCTTCCATGACGCGGAGCGGCAGGTCGAAGTAGCCTTCCCATGAACTGTCCGAGAGCAGCGTCCACCCGCGGGCCTCTGCGGTCTGCCCCGCAGCCACCATGCTGGCTTCGTAGTTCGCGCCGGCACGGACGACTTCGGCTCCGTGGGCCTTGAGCCGCTCTGCGAAGGCTTCGGGAACGGTTTCGGACAGGAAGATGACTGCCCGCGCACCGAATATCCTGGCACCGGCGGCGACCGACAGTCCGTGGTTTCCGGCGCTGGCCGCGACAAAGGTCTGGCCGGACAACGCCTCCTGCATGGTGACCGCATTGGACTGCGCCGCCGCTTCGCGAGCGATCGCGTGTGCGGCCCCCAGCGCCTTGAAGCTGCCAAGGCCCATGCGTTCGCGCTCATCCTTGATCCAGATCTCGCGGACGCCGACCAGACGTGCCAGGCCGGGCGCTTCACGCATCGGCGTTCTTGTATGGGCAGGACATAGGGACAACAGTCGTGCGACACCTGAAGCATCCGCAACAGGCGTGACACCATCCGGGTCGAGACCGGCGCCGCGCCATGGGTTCGTGAGGCTATTGGACAAACCGAAACCTTGTTTGCTTGGATACTCGGCCCATAAAACGCCAGCAGGGCCGGTCGTGCAATGGCATAGGTAAGGTCGGCTGTGGCTACCGGGCTTGCGGAGCGACCGGATTCGCCGACGGTTTGCCTAGCGTCAGCATTCATGTTGTGCAGCGCCAAGCCGAACATCCGGCCCTTCTGCGGGTTCAGCCACGCGTCGGCTCTATCTATCTCGTCTGTCCCGGTTTGGTCTGTCGGGACCGCGCTGCAGGGAACCTTTCCCTGATCTGATCGCTTAATTCTTAACGATGCAGCTGCGAACTTTTTGGAGGTAGACCAATGGCCGAGATGAGTAAAGATTGGAGGATTTGGCTGGGTGCAGGTGCTATTGGGCTGCTGATCGTTCTTTCTCTCTATCTCGTTACGGATGCAAGACGGGTGCAGAGTGGCCTTACCAGCGAAATCGCCACTCTCGAGGGAAGTCGAGACCGGGTTCAGTCGCAGCTCGATCAGCAAGTTGCAGCGTCTGGCGAGTTGGACGAGCTTCGCGCGGACATCGAAACGTTCAGGTCCGAGGCCGAACAGCTCGGCCAGCAGCGGGACGCCGTTCAGTCCGAAGTCGCGACGCTGACAGAGGAGAGGAGCGGACTCGAGAACGACATCGCATCGATACAATCGGAGGTCCAGAGGGAGCAGGAACAGTTGTCTTCCATCAAGGAGGAACTGGTGCCTCTTCGGGAGGAGATCGAAACATTCGAAGCGCGTCGCAGCGAACTCGCCGAAGAGGTCGCGGTGCAGACCGAAGAATTGGCTCAGATCGGCGTCAGGCTGGAGGAGGCCCGCACCAAGGAGGCAGAAGCCAGCGAGGCGCTGGCAGGATTTGCCGAGGATCGTGCGCGGCTGACCAAAAAGGTTGCGGACGCCGAGGCGCGACTGCAGGCGAGGCTCGACGAGGAGGCGGGAATTCGCAAGGAGACTGAGGCCGCCCGCACCGAACTAATGGAACTCGAGGACAAGCAGGTCTCGGTCGAGTCCGAACTGTCCCGACTGGAGAACCGCCGTACGCTCGTGAAGGAGGAACTCACGGCCGCTGAAGAGCAGCGTACCGAGGTTCAGGAACTCGTGACAAAGCTTTCACAAGAGGTTGAAACCCGAGGCGCGCGGCTCGCCGAGATCGAGAATGAGATTTCAACGGTTATGTCCAATTCCGCCGGAGATGGCCAATCGCGGTTCGAGACCGGTACTTACCGGGCCGATGATGTCACGATCACCTTCGCGGAAAACGGCAACTTTTCAATTCAAGGTGGCACGGCCGACGGGTCGGAGGGGACCTATTCGTTCGAAAGTGGCGCTCTCGTTCTCAACTCGGACACAGCAGGGACGGCAAGCTGCAATCTGGAGTCTACGGACGTGGGTTTTCGGCTAGTTGGAGGAACCGAGGAGTGCGGTGAACTTGTGGACGTCGAACTCGAATTACAGAGATAAGTTCATTTGCCGCTCTCGACCTGACAATTCATCTGATACGATGAGGCCTGGCAAAGTTTTGATTTGTCAGTACTGATCGTCGGCGAAATCATGTCTCCGCTTTTCCTCGATAAGCTGTTGTCAGGCGAATGTGAGCTGGCCTCTGCACGGGCAGTGATATGCACCAGTGTCGATGGCCCGCTCGTTGCCATTTGGCATACTCCGAAGCCAACGTGATGCCAATCATCGCTCCAGTTCAGCGGATATCGGACACGCAATCCAAAATATTCGATACTGTCTGGAAAACGTAGGATGATCGGATTGAACACATGCAACCCAAGAACTGCATACTCGTTGGCGCCCCGGTGGACAGTGGCAAAAATCGCCGCGGCTGCAATATGGGACCCGATGCCTACCGAGCCTCCGGCATCGCCGAAGCCCTGTCTGGTCTCGGTCACAGCGTAGAGGACATCGGCAACGTCGCACCTGCGGTCCTGCGCGTTGACCTGCCTGATCCCGGCCATATTCACATGCTGCCCGAAACCGTTGCCTGGGCGGAGGCATTGTCGGACGCATCCGCGGATGCCTGCGCGCGTGGCTGCCCCATTTTCCTTGGTGGCGATCATGCGCTCTCAATCGGTACGGTGGCTGGGGCCGCACGGAACGCGAATTCGCAGGGAAGGGAACTTTTTGTCCTGTGGCTCGACGCGCACACAGACCTGCACACACCGAAAACCACGGCCTCGGGCAATCTTCACGGCACGTCACTTGGCTATATCTCGGGGAGCGCCGGTTTTGACGCTTTCCAGCCTATGGCGCACCCGGTTCGGGCCGCGAACATCGGGTTGATCGGCCTGCGCTCAGTAGACGTTGCCGAACGCGATTATCTCCGCGAAAGCGAAATGCTGGCCATCGACATGCGCGTCATCGACGAAGAGGGTATCGCGCGCCCGCTTCGGGAATTCCTGAAAAAGGTCGAAGCGAAGGATGGCCTTCTGCACGTCTCCCTGGATGTGGATTTCCTCGACCCGACGATTGCGCCGGCGGTCGGCACAACTGTGCCCGGAGGTGCGACTTTCCGTGAGGCGCATTTGGTCATGGAAATGCTCTGCGACAGTGGTCTCGTCTCTTCACTCGACCTGGCAGAGCTCAACCCGATCCTGGACGAGCGCGGACGCACTGCGTCCCTTATGGTGGACCTTACAGCCTCGCTCTTTGGTCGCCGCGTTTTCGATCGGCCCACTCGTTCGTTCTGATCCCGGAGTTCCGAGCATGCCTTTCCCAAAACCTTCCGACCATGCCTACGTCCCGTTCGTCAGTGTCGAAAACATGATGAAGCTCGTGCATCACATCGGAATCGAAACCATGCTCCGCGACTTGGGCAGATATATCGAGGCTGATTTCCGTCGCTGGGAGCTATTCGACAAAACTGCCCGCGTGGCGTCCCATTCCCGTGATGGCGTGATCGAGCTCATGCCCACTTCCGACGGCGAGGTCTACGGATTCAAATATGTCAATGGACATCCCAAAAACACGCGCGAGGGGCTTCAGACAGTCACCGCCTTCGGGCTGCTCGCAACCGTCGATACCGGTTATCCCGTCATGCTCTCTGAAATGACGATGCTGACGGCGCTGAGAACCGCCGCCACGTCGGGGATGGTGGCAAGCCACCTTGCTCCCAAGGGAGCGAAGACAATGGCAATGATCGGCACCGGTGCGCAATCCGAATTCCAGGCGCTCGCGTTCCGCGCCATCTGCGGTATCGACACGCTCCGGCTCCATGACACCGAGAGTCGAGCGATTGAGAAGGCGATCCGCAACCTTGAAGGGCTGGGCTTCAATATTACAGCCTGTGCGGCACCGGAGGAGGCGATAATCGCCGCGGAGATCATCACGACCTGCACAGCCGACAAGCAATACGCCACCATCCTGACCGACAACATGGTCGGCCCAGGCGTCCATATCAACGCCATCGGCGGTGACTGCCCGGGCAAGACCGAACTGCACCCCGACATCCTTAGGCGCTCTTCGGTTTTCGTCGAGTATGCGCCCCAGACCCGGATCGAAGGTGAGATCCAGCAGATGGGCGCGGACTTCCCTGTGACCGAGATGTGGCAGGTCATCAACGGCAACAAGCCAGGCCGTACAGACGAGCGACAGATCACGCTTTTCGATGGTGTGGGTTTTGCGATCGAGGATTTTTCGGCACTGCGCTACGTCTACAGTCGGCTTGAAGAAACAGGCCTCTACCAGGATCTCGACATGATCGCCGACCCTGACGACCCACGGGACCTTTTCGGCATGCTTCAGCGCGCAAAAGGATAGCGAGCTGCGATGATCGATCCGGGCCGCGATCATGCCACCTCTGAGCAGCACATTGCGCCGAGGCCTCCGGAGGGTGGACAGCGCTTCGCATGCAGCTTCGGGGCCTTTCTTGTCTTTGGCTCCTGGAAAGCAGAGCGTGAGGTTCAGGCTCTCGATTGAAAGACCGACCGACAGCATGCGACCGCCGCCGATCAGCCAAGCAGTCTGAGCAGCGTCAGGGACGGTTTCCCAGTGACAGGCAGTCCCCGGCTCGATTGAAAGGCGCGGATGGCGTCATGGGTCTTGGGGCCGACCACGCCATCCGCCCCGTCGGTATCGAAGCCTCGTGCAGTCAGGCGCCGCTGCAACTGAACCCGGTCATCCTTGGTCATGCCCTCTGCGTCGGGCGGAAAACTTCCGCGCAAAGGCGACCCGCCTGCGATGCGGTCCGCGAGGTGACCTACACCGATCGCGTAGGAATCCGAGTTATTGTAGGTCTTGATGACGCGGAAATTCGTAGTAGTTGCAAATCTCGGGGCGCCGGCCTGGGGTTGGATGACAGCACCACCGGTATCGCCGGAGCCGGCTTCGTCGCCCCATCGCAGACCATGCCTCCATCCGTTGCGGGACAGGTAGCTTGCGGTGGATGCGAGCGCGTCGCTCGGATCGTCCGACCAGATATCGCTTTGACTGTCGCCGTTGAAATCCACCGCATAAGACAGATACGAAGTCGGGATGAACTGGGTGTGACCCATCGCACCGGCCCAACTCCCCACAAGTCCCGAGGATGAAACCTGGCCGTCGCGCAGTATCTGTAGTGCTGCGATGAGCTGTCGCTCGAAGAACTGTCCGCGTCGTCCGTCATATGCCAGCGTCGAAGTCGCGGAGACGACCGGCACGTTCCCACGTCGCTCGCCAAAGAAGCTCTCCAGACCCCAGATGGCAGTAATGACACTTGCATCTACGCGGTATGTTTTCTCTATAGACGCCAGTGTCGAACGGTGGCGGGAGAACGCTGCGCGACCCTTCCTGACCCTCTCGTCCGACCCCGCGATCGAAAGGTAGTCCTCAAGGCTGCGTCGCTGCTCGATCTGATTGCGATCGCGTGTAACCACACCTGGCAAATACCCGGTGCCCGCAAACGCCCTGGATAGCAACTCTTTGGTAAAGCCCAGGCTCTCCGCTCGGTTGCGGAACCCGGCGACCCACGCATCGTAACCCGAGTCATGTGCCGGGCGCAGATCGCTCGGCAGAACCTCCGACGTCGGCACCCCTGCATCGCCGGAAACACTCACACCGCAACCGGGAAGACCGAATAGCGCCAAGCCAATTGAAAACTGCCGTCTGTTCATTCCCATTCTGACATGACTTGGGTCCCGGGTGTCGTCCAGCCGCATTAGGTATTCTCCTCACGACGGCGGAACTCTGCGATCTAACTGCGCCGCGGCAAAACTGTCGTACGACAAGCTGATACTGTCGCCGACGCCGCACGCTTACAAGGGCGGGTCGCAGAACTAGTTGCGGAATGCGCAGGTTGGCGCGGTAGAAGGAGCCGTCTGGCTGGGGAGGCAGGGTTCCGCCCGGAAGCCCGGGCGAAGACCCGCGACGACGCAGTCGCGGTAGGATCAGTACCGCTCCGCTCCGCAAGGAAGTCCAGTTTTTGGTCGCGACGGTTTAACGTCTGTTGAGAGGCGTCATGGCTGCGAGGCGGGGGATGCGAGCCTTTCGGCTTTTCGGTTGCATACGGACCCAACCGCACCGGCGGCGCGGGCTGTCGTCTGAATCCAGGCCCGGACGCCAGGCGCGAGAGCGTTCGGCACATGATCACGACATGATCAAACCACCATCCACGTTGATGGTTTGACCGGTGATGTAGGAGGCGTCATCGCTGGCCAGAAAGGCCACCAGTCCCGCCACATCGCGACCTTCG
>CAZRNL010000103.1:0-5784 GCA_964601395.1 uncultured Silicimonas sp.
CCGGCTTGCCGGATTGCACCAGAAGCGTCTGGTCATCCTCCAGTTCCCTGAGCGATGCGACGATGCGGTCGAAATCGTCCCAGGTGCGAGCGGCGCGGCCGATGCCGCCATAGACGACCAGCTCGTGCGGGTTCTCGGCCACATCAGGGTGGAGGTTGTTCATCAGCATTCGCATCGGGGCCTCGGTCAGCCAGCTTTTCGCACTGATCTCGGGACCGGTGGGCGGGAAGATGTCCCGGGTGTTGTGACGCGGATTTGTCATGATTGCCTCCTCTGCGGGCCAGAAGGTGGCCGGCAATGATGTTGCGTTTAATCTCGGATGAGCGCTCGTCGATGCGCACGTCGCGGGCATGGAGTGCGAGCGGGAAATCGCGGGTGAAGCCGTAACCGCCATCGATCCGGAACACCTTGTCGGCGACCCTGTGGGCCATCTTCATGGCCGCAGTTCCGGCGCTTTCGCGGCAAGCGATTGCAGGATTGCGGCCAGCACGGGTCGAAGGCGAGCGGCTTTTTCCTCACTGTAGTCAAAGGGCGGATGCTCGCTTTCGAGATGCGTCGATTGCGCCAGCTCCATCTGGACCGCGTGGATGCCTTCCGCCGGTCGGCCGTAATGGCGCGTCGTCCAGCCGCCCTTGAACCGTCCGTTGAGGATATGCGTATAGCCCGTGGCTTCAGCGCAGCGGTCAAGGATCGCCGCCTGGACGGCAGGAGCGCAGGAAACACCGCCCGCCGTGCCGATGTTGAAGTCCGGGAGGACACCCTCGAACAGGAAGGGAACCAGCGAGCGTATGGAATGGCAGTCATAAAGCAGTGCTACGCCGTGAATGGCCCGCACGCGTTCCACCTCGGCCCGCAGGGCGGCGTGGTAGGGCGCGTGAAAAGTGGCGCGCCGGGCATCCATCTCGCTGGCATCGGGCGGGTGCGACCAGATCGGCGCGCCGTCGAAATCCGTCAGCGGGACAAGGCCGGTGGTGTTCTGGCCCGGGTACAGGCTTTCATTGTCAGGCGCGCGGTTGGCATCGATCACATAGCGGTGGAACGTCGCGCGCACCGTGGTCACATCAGGCAGCAAACCATCGTAAAGGCGGTGGATATGCCAATCGGTATCGGCCAGAATCTGGCCGCGTGCATTGAGGCGCGCCATGATCTCGGGGGGCACATGGGTGCCGGTATGCGGTAGCCCCAACACTACGGGGCTGTCGCCGCGTGCGACTTCGACGGGGTGGATGGTCGGGCTCACAGGACAAACTCCAGTTCGACAGCTGCCAGCAAGGCACCGGAGCGGATCAGGGCGGTGGCAGTGTCGATCTCGGGTGCCAGATAGCGATCCTCCTGCAGAACCGGCACTTGCGCGCGCAGGGCGGCAATCACGGCACTCAGGCGCGGCGAGGTTTGCAATGGCGCACGGAAACTCACGCCTTGCGCGGCGCACAAGGCCTCGACACCAAGGATCACCGAGAGATTTGCATTCATACGGCCCAACCGGCGCGCGCCATGCGCCGCCATCGAGACATGGTCTTCCTGATTGGCCGAGGTCGGCGTGGAATCGGTGGAACACGGGTTGGCGAGATGCTTGTTCTCGCTCATCAGCGCGGCGGTGGTCACCTCGGCGATCATATAACCCGAGTTCAACCCTGGATTCGGTGTCAGGAAAGGCGGCAGGTCATAGCTGAGTGTGGGGTCGACCATCAGCGCCACACGCCTTTGCGCGATCGCCCCGATTTCCGCCAGCGCAAGCGCGATGATATCGGCGGCGAAGGCCACCGGCTCGGCGTGGAAATTGCCCCCGGAAAGGATGCCTGCGCCCACCACCAACGGGTTGTCTGTCACGGCATTGGCCTCGGTTTCCAACGTCATGGCGGCAAAGCGCAAGAGATCGACCGCCGCGCCCGCCACCTGTGGCTGGCAACGGATGCAATACGGGTCCTGCACGCGCAGGTCCTCCTCGCGGTGGCTTTCGCGGATCGCCGAGCCAGACATGATTGCCGCCATGGTCTGCGCCACCTCGATCTGACCTCGATGTCCGCGCAGATTGTGGATTTCAGGCTCCAACGGTGCCGTTGATCCCATGATCGCATCGGTCGTCAGGCATGCCGTCACCAGCGAACCGGCCGCGTTGCGCCAGCCATCGAAAAGTCCGACAAGGGCAAGCGCGGTGGAAAACTGGGTGCCGTTGATCAGCCCCAGCCCCTCTTTCGGGCCCAGCGTCAGCGGCTCCAGCCCCGCAGCCGCAAGCGCCGCGCCGCCATCCATTCGGCTTCCCTGAAAGACCGCCTCGCCCGCGCCGATCATCGCCGCTGCCATATGTGCGAGCGGCGCGAGATCACCCGAGGCTCCAACCGATCCCTGCGCGGGCACCACCGGCGTCACACCGCGTTCCAGCATTGCCTCGATCTGCGCAATGACGTCCCAGCGCACGCCCGAGGCCCCGCGCCCGAGACTCAAGAGCTTCAGCGCCATCATCAGCCGCGAGGTGGGCACATCCAGTGCCTCGCCCACGCCGCAGCAATGGCTGAGGATCAGATTGCGCTGAAGCAAGGCCGTGTCCTTGGCGGCGATCTTCACCGAAGCCAGCTTGCCAAAGCCGGTGTTCACCCCGTAGACCGCCATCTCGCCTTCGGCGGCCCTGCGCACTGCTTCAGCAGCGGCTTCGACACCCGGCCTTGCACCGGGGTCAAGCCGGGCGGCAAGTCCGTCGCGCCAGAGCGTTTCAAGTTGCGCCAGCTTCGTGGCGCCAGGGATCAGCGTCAGCATGCGTTGCCTGCGAAAATGCGGGTGTGTAGCGAGTTGAAGCCGATGCGATAGGCAAGTTCTGCCGGAGTTTCGACGTTCCACACCGCCAGATCGGCACGCATGCCAGGTGCGACGGTACCGGTATCTTTCAGCCCCAGCGCGCGCGCAGCATGCACGGTCACGCCGCGCAGGGCTTCGTCCGGGGTCAATCGGAACAAGGTGCAGGCCATGTTCATCGTCAGCAGCAACGACGCCAGCGGCGAGGAACCCGGATTGCAGTCGCTTGCCAGGGCCATCGGCACGCCATGGGAGCGAAAGGCGGCCACGGGAGGGATTTTCGTTTCGCGGATGTAATAGAACGCGCCCGGCAGCAATACCGCAATCGTGCCAGAAGCGGCCATGGCGCTTGCGTCCGCGTCGGTCGCATACTCGACATGATCGGCTGACAGCGCCCCGAACCGCGCGGCCAGCGCCGTGCCGCCCAGATGCGACAGCTGCTCGGCATGCAGCTTGACCGGCAGACCCAGGTCGCGCGCTACCGCGAAGACCCGCTCGATCTGCGCGGGCGTGAAGGCGATGCCTTCGCAAAACCCGTCCACCGCATCGACCAACCCCTGCGCATGCGCGGCGCGCAGCGCCGGGATGCAGATCTCATCCAGATAGGCATCGGAGCGGCCAGTGTATTCGGAGGGCACCGCATGCGCGCCCAGAAAGCTGGTGCGCACCCGCACCGGACGCACTTCGGCCAGCCTTCTGGCCACGCTCAACATCGCCAGCTCGGTATCGATATCCAGCCCGTATCCCGACTTCACCTCGACGCAAGAGACCCCCTCGGCGATCAACGCATCAAGGCGTGGCAGCGCCTGCGCCAGAAGCTCTTCCTCGCTCGCCTCGCGCGTGGCCGAGACAGTGGAAACGATCCCACCCCCGGCGCGGGCGACTTCCTCGTAGGATGCACCTTCAAGCCGCATCTCGAACTCGCGCGCGCGGTTGCCTCCGTACACCAAATGCGTATGGCAATCGATGAAGGCCGGGGTGATCAGTCGCCCCTCCATGTCCTGCCGCTCGGCCTTGGCATGGACCTCTGGCAGATCGTTCTGCGGCCCTGCCCACAAAATCTTGCCGCCACCGATAACAACCGCGCCAGACGGCTCGAAGGGTTCCGTCATCGTTGCCAGCCGGGCGTTCGCAAGGACCTTTGGCAAATCCGATTGCATCTTGATTCCCTCCCGAAGATGTCACATTATGTATAGACTTAATATTTGAGTCAACGGGGAATGACATGATCAGAATCTGGGCGGAACAGGCGCTTCTGGACGACGGATGGGCAAGCGATGTCAGCCTTGCCATCGAGAACGGGCGCATCTCAGAGCTGCGGGCAGGCACAACGCCGGAACCGAACGCTATCCGCATCGGCGTGCTCCTGCCCGCACCCACGAACCTGCATTCCCACGCCTTTCAGCGCGCCATGGCCGGGCTGACCGAGCGCCGGGGTCCGGATCCGCGCGACAGTTTCTGGACATGGCGGCAACTGATGTTCCGCTTTCTCGACCAGTTGACCCCCGATGATGTGCAGGCGATCGCCGCCTTCGTCCAAATGCAGATGCTGGAAACAGGCTATGGTGCCGTGGCCGAGTTTCATTACCTCCACCACGCACCGGGGGGACAGCTCTATGCCAATCTCCCGGAGATGTCGGAACGCATTGTCGCGGCGGCATCGCAAACCGGAATCGGTCTCACCCTGCTGCCGGTGCTCTATGAATACGGCGGTTGCGACCGGCGACCGCTGGGTCCTGGACAGATCCGTTTCGGCAATGACCCTGAGCGCTTCCTGCAACTGCTCGACGGGGCCGAGAAGGCTCTGTCGGCCCTTTCCAGCGATGCCCGGATTGGCGTAGCGCCGCACAGCCTGCGCGCTGTCTCGCCCGAGGGGTTGGCCGCTTGTATCGCCATGCGACCCGATGCTCCCTTTCACATGCATCTGGCCGAACAAAGGGCCGAAGTCGAGGAAGTGCTGGCCGCGCGCAAGGCCCGCCCCGTCGAATGGCTGCTGGCCAATGCCCAGGTTGACAGCCGCTGGTGCCTGATCCATTGCACGCAGATGGAGCGCGCCGAAACGCTGTCACTGGCGGCCACCGGCGCGGTGGCGGGGCTTTGCCCGATCACCGAATCCAGCCTTGGTGACGGAATTTTCGATGGCGTGGCATGGAGCGACGCCGACGGCAATTGGGGGGTCGGCTCGGACAGCAACATCCGGATCTCCCTCTCGGAAGAGCTGCGCACGCTGGACTATTCGCAGCGGCTGCGCGACCACTCGCGCGCGGCGCTGGCAACACCCCAGAAATCCACGGGCCGCATCCTCTTCGAAGGGTCCGCGCGCGGCGGGGCGCAGGCAGCGGGGCGAGACGCGGGGAGCATCGCACACGGCAGGCTGGCCGATCTGGTCGCGCTGGACGCAGGGCATATCGATCTTGAAGGTCGCTCGGGCGACACTCTGCTTGACGCCTATGTTTTCGCTGCAGATGATCGCGCCGTCTGCGACGTATGGGCCGCCGGGCGTCATCTGGTCAGGGGGGGGCGGCACATGCATTACGAAGTCATCACCGACGCCTACCGCGCCGTTCTGAAACGGCTGACCGCGCTGTGATCGAGGGTCCCGCCTCCTGGCAATCTGTTCGCGCCGAAGCGCTGCTGCGGATCCGTGAACGTACGTGGCCGCCAGGCGCGCTGATCCCCAACGAGGCCGATCTGGCCGCCGAATTCGGCTGCGCCCGCGCCACGGTGAACCGGGCGTTGCGCGATCTGGCCGAGGCCGGTTACCTGGAGAGGCGGCGAAAAGGCGGCACCCGCGTTGTGCTTACCCCGGTGCGCAAAGCCACGTTCGAGATCTCGATCATTCGTCAGGACGTCGTAGGGCGCGGGCAGGACTATGGATACGAGCTGTTGTCCGACACGCTCGCCCTGCCCCCGGCCGCCGTGCGCAAGGCGCTGAAACTGACCGGCTCCAAGCAGTTGCGCCATGTGCGCGCATTGCACCTGGCCGATGGCAGG
>CAZRNL010000103.1:5794-9376 GCA_964601395.1 uncultured Silicimonas sp.
TCTGCCTGGAACAGAGATGGGTCAATCCGGCCTTCGCCGTGCCCGAGGTGAATTTCGAAACGATCAGCGCCAATGAATGGCTGGTGCGCAATCTCCCGTTCTCGGGCGGAGATTTCAGTTTCTACGCGATCACGGCCGACGCGGGTCTTGCGGCCCTCCTGGACTGCGACGAGGGCGCGGCGCTCTTTGCGATCGACCGCACGACGTTCTCCGAGGTCCAGCCTATCACCGCGGTTACCCTGACCTATGCTCCAGGTTTCCGGATGGTCACGGAAATCTAGCTGGCGGGAAAACAGCGCCAGTTGGTTGCGTCCCGCCGCCCTGCGATGACCCGATCGGCTGATGTTCTGTAATGCATCGTGCTTTCCAAGGCCGCCTGCCCGTCCTTGCGGCTGGTGATCATGTCATGCAGTCTGACAACGTTCCTGGCTATTCGAGGTGCTCCTTGCCCAGTCCTTTCGACCACGAGGATGTCCTTCGCCTTCCCCTCGTCGCCCTTCTGGCGACAATCGAGGCCGATGGCAGTCCCCGCAATGCACCGGTCTGGTTCCATTGGGAAGCCGGGGCCTTGTTCATGCTGGCGGACGAAAGCTCCAGTTCATTGCGCCGAATTCAGCATGATCCCAGAGTTGCAGTCGAGATAGTAGACTACGATAATGGCCAAGGCGTGATGCGGCACCTTGGTCTGCGAGGGCGCGCATCGGTTGAAATGATGGACGAGGCCCTGTTTCGCCGCCTGTTGTCCCGCTATCTCGGCAGCGACGAGACCCTCTGGAACCCTTGGTTTGTCGAGAATGTCGCCCGAGTTTCGGACCCTTCTGGCCGCCTCCTCCGGCTTGTGCCCGATAGCATCTTCACCAACGATGTCAGCTTTTTTCGCACCGGGCCACAGCTTGTCACCAATAGTCGGCCGATCAACACAACCGATGACGTCAAAGGGTGAATCTCTCGGATTGCCCGTGCGAGCCGAGGCACGTCAAAAATCGATGACAGGGGGAAAAGGCTCGCGTAACAATGGACTGTCGGTGGATCGTACTCTTCATGTCTGGGGATTGGTGTGGACCAGCGCCTCTTTCGAATAGAATCTATCTATGCGATTCTCGGCTTGGCAATTCTGTTGCCTGCGGTGGCAGTGCTTGTTGCGCAATCCCACGGCAATTTCAGAAGCGAAGCCGAGGAGATACGCTCGCAGGCTTCAGTCGCCGCAAGTCAGCAGGTTCTCCTTTCGGATGCTCGCGCCCACAGTGACATGAACGCACTGAGACTGTTGTCTCGCTCCGCGGTCTTTGCCGACCTCGATGTCGAGGCCGCCATCGGCCGGGCACAAGATGCTTTGGAGATCATTCAGGGGTGGAAAGCGGTTATTCTGAGCGATGGCGCCACCGGAGGAATCGTCTTCAACGCGTCTCGAGGTCTTCAGGAGCGCTCGGGAACCTTCCATACTCGTCTGGACGGCTCGCTTTTCGGCGAGTTTATCGACGGCGTCAGACGCGACGGTCTCCACTGTCCGTGCATCTACTTTCACGTGGCGATTCCGGGCGACGCGGGACACATCCTGACCGCTGTGGTCGATCCTCTGGTCTATCAAGGTATGCTCCTGCAACATTTGCCCGAAGGCACGGTTGCGGCAATCGTGGACCGGGACGGAAAGTTCCTCGCGCGCTCGATCGACTTCCCGAACCGCGTCGGCACGCCCGCAACGTCTTATGTCCTTGATGCGGTGGCGGAAGGCGGCGGCGGCATCTACCAGGGAACCACGTTCGAGGGCCTTACGAACTATACAGCCTATCTGACCTCGGACTTCACGGGGTGGTCGAGCCACATCGCGATGGACACCATCGTTCTGGATCGTCCCATGCTCCGTGCAAACACCACCCTGTTCGCAGGGGCGCTCATTGCAATCGTCGCGTCCTTGCTTCTGTTTCACGCCGCCTCGCGCGACATAGCCAATAAACGGCGGCAGGAACTGCAGGTGCTCGAACTGCAGAGAGCGGAGGCCGTGTCCGAGTTCACCTCGACGGTGGTTCACGACTTTCGCAACGTGATAGCCGCCTTGCAGTCCGGTTTGAGCCTGATCAAGCGCGAGACCCGAAACGACCAGATCAAGTCCTATGTGGCGATGATCGAAAGCTCGATCGGGCGCGGCACGCGGCTGGCAAACCAGTTGCTCAGTTTCTCGCACAGCGACGAGGCTGCAATAGAGGTGCTCGATGTCGCCGCTATCCTTTCAGACATGGAATTCCTCATGAGCCAGGCTGTTGGCCGGCAGGTGACGCTGACAATTCACAAGCCATCAAACCCCCTCATGGTTTTTGCCAACCGCGATCAGTTGGAACTTGCGCTGCTTAACCTCGTGGTAAACGCGCGCGATGCGATTGATGGTCACGGAAGCGTCGGAATAGAGGCGCAGGCAAGCGGAGGGTCGGTTCAGATCAGGGTTTCGGACACCGGCCCCGGTATTGCGCCGGAAGATCGCTCGAAAATCTTCTCAGCCTTCCACACAACCAAGGCAAACGGCACCGGACTTGGACTTGCCCAGGTCGCGGGCATGGCGCGCAATGCCGGCGGTAACGCGTTCGTCGAAACTGCGGCAATCGGTGGAGCCTGTTTCGTGATCGAGCTTCCCAAGGCCATCGAAAGAACCGAAGCCGACATGGGAGCCATTGCCTGACCTGCGGCGACACCTGCCCGCCCCACATCGAGGAAGCGCTCCAGACACCCTGTGCGGCGGCGGTCGACGACTCGTCTCAGAGAATACCCAGACCGGCCAGGATCAGTCGCGCCGAAATCAGGACAAGAAGCGTGTCGAGCGCCAAGCGGAACCATCGGTCCTCAAGCCGGTTCAGAAACAGCCGCCCCGCGAAGGTGCCTGCCAGTCCGAGAAGGATCATGGCCAGAACGAAGCCGCCCCACTCGGAAAAGGCGAAGCCCAGGAACCCGAAGACGATCACCTTCAGCCCGTGCTGGATCGTCATCAACGCCGCGTGCGTCGCGACGTGATCGTGGCGCGGCAGGAACAGCGACTTGGTGTAGCTGGCCACGAACAGGCCCGTTGCGCCGAAGAACATGGTCAGAAAGCTCGACACAAGTCCGGTGATGACCGGCAAACGGCGCAACCACTGCGGCGGGCGCGCGAACACCGTCCATATCACGAACAGACCTACCCCGATCTGAACGGTGCTGGCGGGAAGCTCGACGACCACCACACCGCCCGCGACGCTTCCGATCAGCGACCCCAGGGCGAATCCAGGCAACGCCGTCCACGCGACGGAACGCAGAAGCATGGCCGCCCGCCCGGCGTTCGAGCCAAGCTGGATCAGCCCGTGCACCGGGATCAGGGCGGCCACCGGCACCAGCGTCGCCATGACCGCCAGCAAGAGCCCGCCCCCCCCGATCCCGAAGGCGACGGTGATGAACGAAGCTGTGAAACTGGTCGCCAGCAACAGCAGCAGGACTGACAGCTCCATCCCTTCCGGGACCAGAGATAGTGCCATGATCACCTTTTCAGCGGTCCGTCATCGCGTCGGGATTGATCACGTTGATCGCCCTGCCCGACGCAAACGCCACGATCTGATCGTAAAT
>CAZRNL010000104.1:0-323 GCA_964601395.1 uncultured Silicimonas sp.
GAAGAAGGCCAAGCGGCTGTTCTTCGACGTGATCCCGAAGGCGGTGGACGAGTATCACCAGCAGTTGCGCGCCTATCCCGACCAGGATGACGCGAGCAAGCTGGCGAACCCGGTCTATCACATCCACGACGGCGACGTGCCAGCGTCGAACATGGTGGTGCCGTTCGCGATGCTTCTGAACCTGGCCAGCGTTTCGGGGGCCGCCGACAAGGAGACGCTCTGGGGGTTCATCCGGCGCTATGCGCCTGACGCGTCGGCCGAGACGCATTCGGACCTCGATGCCGCCGCCGGTTTCGCGGTGCGCTACTTCAACGACTTCGTGA
>CAZRNL010000104.1:333-9351 GCA_964601395.1 uncultured Silicimonas sp.
AGCGGGTGTTTCGCGCGCCGGACGCGAAGGAGCGCGGGGCGCTGGAGGATCTGCGGGCGCGGCTTGTCGCATGGGATCAGCCCGCCGACCCGGAGGAATTGCAGACCGTGGTCTTCGCCGTCGGACGCGAGCACGGGTTCGAGCCTTTGCGCGACTGGTTCAAGGCGCTTTACGAAATTCTGCTGGGAGCGAGCCAGGGGCCGCGCTTTGGCGGGTTCATCGCGCTTTACGGCGTATCGGAGTCGATTGCGCTGATCGACAGGGGGCTGGCGGGCGAACTGGGGTAGGCCGCTTCACGTTCATTTGAAACCAATCCTGCGTTCGCATCGTATCTTCTGTAAGAAGAGCGAGCGGAGGAGGGTTCCATGCGCGGTGTTGTTCAACTGTCCTGCATCCTTGTCTTGACGATCCTGATCGGGGTTGCCGGTGCGGGTCGAAGCGAAGCCGCTGACGTGATGCCGGCCGAGCCCGGGATCGAGAACACCATCCAGAGCCAGATCGACGCGTTTCTTGTCGACGATTTCGCCACCGCGTTCACCTTCGCATCGCCCAACATCAAGCAGCTGTTCGGGTCTTCCGACCGCTTCGGCCAGATGGTGCGGAACGGCTTTCCCATGGTCTGGCGCCCAGGTGAGGTGCAGTTCCTGGAGCTGCGGGACATCAGCGGCGCGCTTTGGCAGAAGGTGATGATCCGCGATCAGGCTGGCGCCATCCACATGCTGGACTACCAGATGATCGAGGGCGCCGAAGGGTGGCAGATCAACGGCGTGCAGATTCTACGCGCGCCGGACGTGGGGGCTTAAAGGGCTGTTCTTGGACGCTTCGATGCGACAAGCTGTTTCCTGACGGCTTTCGGCGGATGGCCGCAAATGGGGGATGGCCATTGTCGATGAGGGTTCTGTTCACTTCCACGCCTGATCCGGGCCATCTCAATCCGCTCATCCGCTATGCGGTGGGGCTGAAGGAGGCTGGCCACGAGGTTCGGTTCGCCTCGCGGGAGGCGGCGCGGGCGATGATCGAGAAGAAGGGGTTCGGGCTGGCGTGTTTGGAGGATCCTTCGCATGAGGAACTCCAGAGAGCCTGGGCTTTGCTGGATGCGTCGCGTGGGCGTGAGGGGCTGGCCGTCGGCGTCCGCGAGTTGTTCGGGCGTGCGATGGCGCGCGCGGCCCTGCCCGGTGTCGTGGCCGAGGTCGAAAGCTGGCGGCCCGACCTGATCGTCCATGAAACAGGCGAGTTCGCGGGCCTGGTGGCGGCGGAGATGTCAGGTGTGCCGACTGCCAGCGTCTCGGTGCTGGCCAGCGCCGTGATGACGGAATATGCGGCCGAATTTCGCGAGACGGTCCAGGATCTGCGTCGGCACGCCGGGCTGAACGGGGCCGCGCCAGAGCCGCTTTCGCTCGTGCTGACGGCCTTTCCGTCAGGCGTGGACAAGGTCGAAAGGATTCTGGGCGTCGCGCCGATCCGTATCGGACAGACGGGCGCGCCGACAGAACCGGTCGACGGCGGCGAGACATGGCTTCCCGAGGAGGGCGAACGGTTCGTCTACCTGACGTTCGGAACGGTCGCGGGACGGTCGGACAAATCGAAGGCGGCCTATCGCCGAGCACTGGACGTAGTGGCGGACCTGCCGGTCAAGGTCCTGCTGACCACCGGGCCGGTCATGGATCCCGCACTACTCAAGCCGGTTCCGGCCAATGTGATTGTCGAGACCTTCGTGCCACAGGCAAAGGTCTTTTCCCGCGCAGCGGCCATCATTCATCACGGCGGTTCGGGCACGTTCATCGGCGCGCTGGCGGCGGGGCTGCCGCAGGTCGTGGTGCCTCTTTTCGCAGACCAGCCCTACAATGCGCGGGACGTGGATGCCGCGGGCGCAGGCATCGCGGTCGAGGATACCGAGCCGGAAACGCTTCGGTCCGCGATCCTGCGTGCGCTGGACGCGCCGGAGGTCCGTGCGCGGGCTGTGGAGATCGCCTGCGAGATGGCGGCGATGCCCGGCGTGCCGCACGCTGTCGCCGCAATGGAGGCACAAGGCCGCTGAACCAACGCACTCTTGGTTGAGAGCCGGTTAATGCACCTTTCATACCGTCGGACCCGATGCGTCACTTTGGAAAGGGTCAGCGATGAACAAGGCGATAACCGATGGATTGGTGCTGATGCCACCTGCCTTTTCGGGCGGACTGGCGGTCTGGTCGAGCGAGGACGGCACGCCGGGATCAGCGACCTACGACACGGTTGGAACGGCGGCAGTGGTGCCGGGCGACCTGGACTTTGGGTCCTGCCTTGAACTTTTGAAGACCGACAGCCTGCAGCGCATCCGTTACATGGGCGAGACCCCGATCCTGCCAGGCTGCTATCTGCGGGTTACGGCACGGGTGAAGGCGATTTCGGGCGCACTGCCCAGCGTGCGGGTTGCCGGGCGGGCCGGGCAATCGGGCGGTTCTGCGGTGGGTGGGCTGACGGCGTTCGGCGCGTCAGTGTCCCTGACCAGTTACGGCGAGGTGGTCGAGGTGTCGGCCATCGTGGGCTCGGGTCCGCGCACGGGCGTGGACATGGTCTGGGGCGATCCGGTGATCTACGGCCATTTCGGGCTTGACCTGACCGGGGCCACGGGCGGGGTCGTGCGGGTCGATGACCTGGTGATCGAGGACGTGACGTCGGTCTTCCATCGCACGATGATGGACTGGGTCGATGTCCGCGATTTCGGAGCCGTGGGCGACGGGGTGACGGATTGTACCGAAGCCTTCATCGCGGCGAACGCGGTTGCGGCGGGGCGGGGCATTCTGGTGCCCGAGGGAGTCTATACGCTGACCGACAACGTCACGTTCGAGTACCCGGCGCGGTTCTCGGGTCATGTCACCATGCCCGCCGACAAGCACCTGATCCTTCGCCGGAATTTCGATCTCCCGACCTATGCGGCGGCCTTCGGAGACGAGGAGCTTGCGTTCCGCAAGGCATTCCAGGCGCTGCTGGTGTTCTCGGATCACGAGAGCCTGGACCTTGGCGGACGTCGCGTCGAGATAACCGGACCGATCGACATGGCTGCGGCGGCCGGGCAGACGACCTACGAGATCCGTCGGGTGATCCGGAACGGACAGTTGAACGTGGTTCCGGGGCCAGGCTGGTCAACCGAGGTTCAGACGAGTGTTGCAGGCTACGATTCCGGACAGCCTCTGGTGCTGTCGTCTGTCGCCAATGTCGCCAATGTCGTGGTCGGGTCGCTGGTCGAGGGGACGGGCGTGGGCCGCGAGGTCTACGTGACCGAGAGGAATGTCGGCGCCGGGACGATCACGCTGAGCCAGCCTTTGCATTCGGCCCCCGCAAGTCAGACCTATTCTTTCAGCCGGTTCCGCTATGTGCTGGATTTCTCGGGCTTCACCAAGTTGTCGAAGTTCACGCTGACGGACGTGGAGATCCATTGCCAGGGCGTGGCGAGCGGTATTCTTATGGCGCCGGCGGGTGAGACGTTTCATTTGAAAGATTGCTTTGTCACGAAACCGAAGGACAGGGGGGTCACAAGCCACGGGCGAGGTTGCCAGGACTTGCAGATCGATCGCTGCCACTTTGTCTCTGACGAGCAGGCGACGGCCGCGACAGCGCGGGTGTCCGTGGGGTTCAACGTGAACGCCAATGACGCGAAGATTCGCGATAGCCGCTTCCAGCGATTCGGCACGACGATGGTCATGAAGGGCAATGGTCACCTGATCGTGGGCAACCATTGGTTCCAGGGCGACAACGTGACCGATGGGCCGCGCGTTGCGGGGCTGGTCTTGACCGAGCCGAATGTGAAGTCGGTGGTGACCGGCAATTATATCGACAACAGCTTCATCGAGTGGACGAACGAACATGACGCGACACCCGAATTTGCAGCCGAGTTCACCTTCGGCGGGCTGGCAGTTACGGGCAACATATTCACTGTGAACGACGCGGCGAGCTGGTTTTCGTGGTTCGTCGTCAAGCCCTACGGCCCGGGTCATTTCATCCAGGGTCTGAGTGTGACCGGAAACGTCTTCAAGTCTCTGAATGGTACGACAGAGCGGATCGATCGGGTGGACAACTCTATCGCCAATCTTGTAGCGGGCGCCTTTCGCAACATCGTTTTCGATGGCAACGCGTTCAACGGCATCGGGCAGGTCACGCAGAACCCGGTAATGCTCCAGGTCGATCAGGCGTCCGACGCGGCGACCTGGATCGTGGACGCGGCTGGCTACCTGCCGTTCGGCGGCAAGGCGCGCGAGGTTGCCGCAGTGGTGGTCGAGGGTGCCCTTCAGAACGCTGCCAACGCTGCCGTCTTTGCGATGCCCTACGTCACCACCGAAGTCGGTTCCGAACAGAACCAGGTGTCATTGACCTGGCCGGAGGCGGTTCGAGGACGGGCCCAAGTGACGCTGCGCGTCGATAAGCCTGTCTGAGCCAGATCAAGTCAGCATCGGCATTTTTCGTGTATTCTGTCAAAAAAGGAGAATGCCGATGTACAAGAACATACTGGTCGCAATCGATCCAACCCACGAGCATGCCGAGGATGCGCTGCACATGGGACTACATCTTGCGGAGGACGCGATGTCGCGGGTCACCGCGCTGACAGTGGTCGCTCCGATCCCTTCGGCGGTGGCGCTTGAGTTGCCGGACGAGGTCATCGCTCAGGCGGCCGAGAGGATGCTCGCGGACCTGAGGCGCATCGTTGGTCCCAACTCCGAAGTTGCCACGGTTGTGCAACACGGAAATCCTGGTCCGACCATAGTGGAGTACGCGCGCGATAATGCTATCGACTGCATCGTGATCGCTTCGCACAAGCCCGGATTGAGCGATTATTTCCTTGGCTCCACCGCGGCCCGGGTCGTGCGGCACGCACCTTGCACGGTGCATGTGATGCGATAGAGGAAGCGCGTGATAGCTCCCTGACCTACCCCGCGAGTTCGGTCGGGGACAGACGGTAGGCCTTGCTGAAACCTGCGTTCAGATGCGCCCCGGTCGGGATGAGGCGGAACAGGTGGAAATCCTGGAACTCGATGTAGAGCCGCGCTTTCGGCTGATGGGTAAGGTAACGGCTCTGCGCCGATTCGGTCTTGTCGAGCGGCTGAGCCCGGACCTCGAGCGTCAGGCGGGGATGGGCCAGCGGGTCGCCCTTGCCGGCTTCACCGATAAGGAGCGAAGCTTGGGGATGAACCCGAAGTGACTGGGTATGTGGTGCGAGATCCGAGACGAGGGTGATCAGCGATGCGTCGTCGGGTGCCAGCGCAATTCGCGTAACGAACGGCAGGCCATCGCGCAGGACCCCGAGAGCTCCATGTCTGGCGCCGTCCATCAGTCGCCGTGCAAGGGCGCGGGCATTATCGTCGGCGGTCAGGAACGGGTCCTTGATCATGTTCGGTTCACGCGGTTGGCGTTTCGGCGCAGGCTCGGAACTTCCGAACTTCGGGCTCCGCGCCGTCGAGCGCGAAGGGAATTGCAGCAACTCCCAGCAGAGCAGTGGCGGTGCTGTTGAACTCAAGTCCGTCGAGGACGTTGCCGAAGCCACGGTCGGTGACAGTGAGCGTGCGGCCTTCTGCGGACAATAGGTGCCGGTCTGTGCTTATGGTCAGGCCTCGAGGACCATCGAAGCGAAGAGCGAAGAAATCGGCGGGTTCCCAGGGACCGGGCAGGGTGATGGCGATCGCATAGGGTTCGGCTTGAGACGGGTCGTGGGTGAGGGTCAGCGTCGTATCCGCCTCGGAATGGGTCAATGTGCAGACCGGGACCGGCGTGAACTGCCACCCGAAGGCAGGCGAGGCAGCGAGGATAAGGGCGAATGTGAACCGCATTCGGTGAGTGTAGCGCAAGACGGCGTTCCAGCCAGTGAGAACCGGTGGCATGGTTTCATATGTCGGGCGGTTTTGGCGGTCGATGTCGGGCGGTGTCCCTGCTTCTGGGCCGGATGCGTCACTGATCGGCGTCGCCAAGCCAGTCATTGATGGCTTGGATCACAGGCGCCTTGAGTGTGCTGGAATAGCCGGATTCAAGCGGGTGCCGTCCGTTCGCCGTCAGAAGCGTCACCCGTTCGAGGCGCGAGGAGTCGCTGCAGTCACTTTCAGCGATGGCGTGGCGTATGTCGCCGAGCGATGTGGACCAGACCTGTTTTCCGTTCAGGCGGTGGACTTCGTGGGTGAAGGTGCCGTCCGTTCGATCGAAGACCAAACGCTGGAAAGGCGCGAAGTGCCAGAGGCTCCAGAGCACTCCGAGACCCAGCAAGGCGACGAGAACAGTGGTTCCCCAGTCTTCGGTCCGGCCGGTCAACGCGGAAAGAAGCGCCGTCACACCAAGAAGCGTCAGCGTGATCCAGAGGAACCAGGGCCGGTCCTCGATCGTCATTCGGTCAGGTGTTGCGTCTACGACCTTCATGGGTGGGGGATAGCATGAATTGCCACCTTCGCAGGCGAGAATGCTATGGTCGTTCGAAGGAGGAGCAAAGATGTTGCAGATTGACGATCGGCGAAAATGCCAAACAGTGATGACGACCTTTGAATGTTCGCCAGGCACCTGCGCGGATCTTCTCGATGCGCTCACCAGCGCTTACGAGAGTTTCATCTCGAAACAACCAGGTTTCATCGCGGCGGGGCTGCATGTGAACGATGCGCAGACGCGTATCGCGAATTATTCCCAGTGGGAAACCCGCGAGGATTTCCAGGCGATGCTTCGGGCCGACGAGATGCGCAAGCGCAACCGCGAGATTGCTTCGCTGTGCAGCCGGTTCGAGCCCGTCATGTACGAAGTGGCGGCGGTCTTCTGACGGAGGGTTTCCGCCGAATGCGCGGGCCGGACGGTTGTCGGTTCGGCTTCGCACTCCCATGTCATTGCGAGAGACAAACGCAATGAAAGGAGCTCCCGAGATGAAATGCCCGATCGACGGAACCCCCTTGGTCATCGCGGACCGATCTGGTGTCGAAATCGACTATTGCCCCGACTGCCGGGGCGTCTGGCTGGACCGGGGAGAGCTTAACAAGATCATCGACCGCGCGGCCGCCGCAGCGCCGCCGCCGCCCCAGGGAGGATACGGATCTTCCTAAGGGGATCAGCCGCGCCGCAAGAAGAAAGAGAGCTTTCTGGGCGAGCTGTTCGATTTCTGAACGGTTCCGGCAAACCGTTCGAGGTTAACACCCCGCTGAAGCCTTGACTGACAGGCCCCTGTGGGAGGAAAAGCGCAGTCTTGAGCGGTCGTCATGGCGCTCCCGGCTTCCCGCTTGCGGGCGTGGTGCGCGCGCCTAATCTCGCGGCATGCTTTTGCTTTTCCTCCTTGCGGTTCTGGTATGCTCCGGCTTCGCGCTTCTCTCGTCGGGTCCGGTGGCCGGGCTTATCGTACTTCTCACTGGCGCGGTGGTCGGGGGCCTTGCCCTGGCGGTCCGCGCCTTCCGGAGCGAAGAGGATGGCGAGGATGTCGCCTGGATCGTCGTCGACGGCTCGAACGTGCTGCACTGGGAGCGGGACATTCCGGATATCCGGAATGTCGGGCATGTCATCGGCGCGCTGAAGTCCGAGGGCTATGCGCCCGTCGTGTGGTTCGACGCCAATGCGGGCTACCTGATCGGTGACCGCTACATGGGCCCGCGCATGCTTGCCCGGATGCTCGACCTGCCGGAACGCCAGGTTCACGTCGCCCCGAAAGGCACGCCCGCCGATCCGCTGCTGCTGGAAGGCGCCCTGGCGCTGAAAGCGCGGGTTGTGACGAACGACCGGTTCCGCGACTGGGAGGAACTATTTCCGAAGATCCGGGAGGCGGGGTTTCTGGTGCGGGGCTTCGCCTCGGCGGAGGAGGTTGCCCTGGAGTGGGAGAGGTAGGGGTGAGGCGCGGGCGATTGGGTTGGATGGTGCGCTGGAAGCGCACCCTACGCTTGCTGGTGGGTTGAGACCCGACCTACGCTTGTTCAGTCAACGCGAACGAGGCCGAGGTTGAGTCGGGAACGTAGTGTGCTTGTTTCCCACCGTGTTGGAGCTGATTGTGGGATGAAATCCGTCCTTGAACAGGCTAGCTTGTCTGCGAGCGCGTTTGATGGAGGCAGAATTGGAAATCGACGAAAGCAAACTTGCAAACCCTTTGATTTCTTTGGGTCGAATTCTTTGGAGGCACAACGCGCATGTTTGGCCATTCCTTAAAAGCCAAAAGTATAGATCCAAGAAGCTTAGAGTTTCGATGGCGGCAATTGTTAGAATAAAAATTGACGGTAAATATCTTTTGGTCCGAAACAGACACAGGCAAGGGTGCTTCGGTCCGCTGGGCGGAGTATTGAAGCACTATGAATCAGCTAATTCATTCTTAGAGAAAATTGAGTTTTCGCCCGAGGAAAAAGCAGGCATTGATGCTGACCTTAAAGATGACCTCCGTGGGTTTATATTCGGAGCGCGATTCGGTGATTTTCTTCTGTGGTTCGAGTCTCAAATGGATCGAGAGATCGGCATCGATGCTTTGCGTAGAGAGCTAAGAGAGGAGAGTCGTGAAGCTCAGTTTGATCTGACGGTAGAAGACAAGCTATTTTCTCTAAGCTTTCAGCGTTTGAGATCTGTCAACGAGGGCCCATGCGTTCCAGCATCTGTTAGCTACCCGCAGTATCGAAACATAGAAGTGTTTGCCCCACGCGAAGACGACAAATTTCGTGAATTTGTCGAGGCTATGAAGTCCCCAACAAATGCTGAGTCTCGCCACTTCTGCTTGGTGACAAAGCAGGAGATCGATCGAGGTAGGATTGGCGCTGGATACGGAGAATTTATTGACGGTATGGAAATTTTACCAAATGTCTCTTACCTGTTTTCTTCGCGCGAGCAAAAAAATGAGTCCGCTCCAATTTGAGTTGTGAGCGCTGGCATTTTCTACCCTTTCCTCCGCCTCACATTCCCGCCCCGCTGCCCCGCTTTCCCTGCCGTGCTACGTCCCGACGCCTTGGCGCTCGACTCCACCGCCGCGTCCACCGCCGACTGCCGCGCCAGCGGGTCGTCGGCGATGGTCAGTTCCACTGTCTCGAGCCGCTTCACCTCGTCGCGCAAGCGTGCGGC
>CAZRNL010000105.1:0-9321 GCA_964601395.1 uncultured Silicimonas sp.
CCACGGCGATGTCATCCATCATATCTTGAATAGCGAGATTGGTCGCGCGGGCATCGCCGATATGCACGTTCGGAAGCTCGAAAACTTCGGTGCGCGGGAATGTTCCGGGCGTATAGCCGGGCAGTGTCCAGACCAAATCGGCAACGCCATCGCGGACCTGGCTGAACAACTCCGGCGGCGCGCCACCGAGTGACATCGCAGGAAAGATTTCGAACTTGATCCGTCCCGCCGATGCTTCCTCGACTGCCGCAACCCACGGCTCGAGCAACACGGTCTGCGCTGGAGCCTTGGGACTCAGGAAGTGGTGAATGGAAAATGTGAATTCTTGGGCGTAGGCGGCGGTCGATAACGCAATTGCAGTCAACGCAGTTGTTGATCTGGCGAAAAGCCGAGTGAAACGTGTCATGTGTGATCCTCCCATGGACTGACTGATATCGTAGAAACTTAGCGAAGAAACGACCGCCAACCATGAACTGAAAAACCGGAGTCTTGAACTATTCGATCATACTCGTAAGATTTGATCCGTATCAAGGACAGGAGATACTGTGGTAAATCGCTCGATTCCGACGTACGAACTTTACGGAGAGCTACTTTCCGGCAGCTACACAGATCCTGTTCACCACGAAACAATTCAAGAGCGAAGCAGCAAGCATCATTGGACAATTCGACTTCACCGGCACAAGAATCTGGCGCAGGTCTTCCTGTTTAGGACGCCGGGCGTTTCGTTCCGCTTATCGGAAGTCACGCATACCAGCACCGAGCCGCTTGCGCTTTTCGTCCCGCCGGGTATTGCACATGGGTTTCGGTTTTCTGAGGACGTCGTAGGCGACGTGTTGAGCCTCAGGACCATCAAGCTTGGGAGCGATATCTCGGACCTACTCAACCGTCCGGAGATGCAGTCAGGGGGGATCCTGCCGCGTAGCCGATGCGTGAACTTCGACCTCATTGAAACGTCCATCACACAGATCGGCCAAACCTACCATGGTCTGATGACCGAGCGTTCGGAACTGCTTCAGTCTCTCACCCAGCTCGCCATCACATGTATCTCGGGCGATCTGCGACGCGAAACGTCTATCGGCAGCGTGACGAAATCTGTGCAGTTGACGCGGCATGAGGCGCAAGCTGAAAAGTTCTGCGGCCTTGTGGAGCAGTTTTTCAGCGAGGACCTGGCGGTGAGAGATTACGCCGTGAAGGTCGGCGTCTCAGCGCCCCATTTAACTCGTATATGTCGAAAAATACTCGGCTATTCACCCAATGAGCTTGTGCGGCAACGCAGGCTCTTGGAAGCGAAGCGTTTGCTCGAATATACGCGTCTCAGCGTGTCTGAAATCGCCCACAGGTCAGGATTTCGAGAGCCATCATTCTTCAGCGGGACCTTTAGCCGTACATTCGGCGTCCCGCCAAAATCATATCGCGAGGATCAAGACCGTTAGCCTTCTGGTCCTATGGACGAACGGACAGATTTGAACCTGCAACAAATACACAGGCGACTCTGAATGTGTATTCAGTGTGCCATCCACATGGAATGTCAGCAACGCCGAGAAGATGGAGCTTCGTGTCTGACAACCCAACGGCAGCAACGTCCCGCTCAGCGGACGTTCACGACAAAGCGGCCCGCTGCACATGCTCGCGCGCCGCCTAAAGCTCACGGGAAAGGAGATGCCCGCCTGACCAGTTCCGACAGTTCAGGGCCCTTCGGTTTCCTCTAGGAACTGCGGGTGGCTCGCTTGCGCCGACGCGCGCCACTCTATCTCCTGCCCTCGAGAACCTGTCACAACTCATCGGGTTTGCAGTGGCGCATGGGAGTCCGGTTGCCAGCTTGCGCGCCCGGCGTGCGATATGTTGATTCCATTGACTTCGATCAGTATCGAAATTTGCGCTGCGTAATAGTCTCGCACCATGACGCGCGCAGAATTCAGCTTGCCGGTTTTTCGGACCGAAGGTGTTACCCGTGTTTACCGGACCGGGGCGGTCGAAGTCTGGGCGTTGCGGGGTGTCGATCTCTCCCTGACCGAAGGCGAAATGGTCGTGTTGCTGGGCGCATCGGGCTCCGGCAAATCGACTTTGGTGAACATACTGGGTGGGCTGGACCTGCCCTCGGGCGGGCGGGTGTTCTTTCGTGAGCAGGAGTTGACGAAAGCCAGCGATCGGCAACTGACCATGTTTCGGCGCGACCATGTCGGCTTCGTGTTTCAATTCTACAACCTTGTTCCCAGCCTGACCGCGCGTGAAAACGTGGCGCTGGTCACCGAAATCGCACTCGATCCCATGACCCCGGCAGAAGCCTTGGACCGGGTGGGCCTTGCCCATCGGATGGACCACTTTCCCGCCGAACTGTCAGGCGGAGAGCAGCAACGCGTCGCCATCGCGCGCGCCATTGCCAAACGCCCCGACGTGCTTTTGTGCGATGAACCCACCGGCGCGCTGGACAGCCAAACCGGCATCCAGGTTCTGGAAGCGTTGCACGAAGTCAATCGCGACCTGGGAACGGCGACGGTCCTGATCACCCATAATGCAAGTATCCAGCGCATCGCGCATCGCGTCGTGGTGCTTGCGGACGGCAAGGTCATCCGCGACGAAGCGAACCCAGAACGCGTGCTTCCGTCCGAGGTGAGCTGGTGAGCGCGCTTGACACCAAGA
The DNA here is from genome assembly GCA_964601395.1 of uncultured Silicimonas sp. Classification (GTDB taxonomy): domain Bacteria; phylum Pseudomonadota; class Alphaproteobacteria; order Rhodobacterales; family Rhodobacteraceae; genus JAVJUV01. Next base: position 2,641 of record CAZRNL010000105.1, read on the forward strand.
TGCTGCGCGATCTGCGCAGGATTTGGGCGCAGGCGCTGGCCATCGCGCTGGTGCTGGGATGCGGTGTCATGGTGTTGGTCGGCGCGCAGGCGACCCAGGCGACACTGATCCAGACGCAGGCCGCCTACTACGAACGTCACCGATTTGCGGACGTCTTTGCCGGTGTGACCCGTGCGCCAGCAGAAGTGGTGGAGGCCGCCACCCTTATCCCGGGCGTCGCGCAGGCAGAGGGGCGGATTGCGTTTCAGGCGGTGCTAGATATCGACGGAATGACCGAGCCTGCGACGGGCCGCATCCTGTCCCTGCCCGTGGCTGGTGCGCAGTTGAACATGCCTCTGCTTCGACTGGGCCGCCTGCCTGATCCCGACCGAGCCGATGAAGTGGCGCTGTCTGAACCCTTCGCCATTGCCAACGGCCTTACTCCGGGCAGCCGCTTCAGAGGTGTGCTGAACGGCCAGTTGCGCGATCTGACCGTCACCGGGTGGGTACTCAGCCCCGAGTTCATCTACGCCCTGCCGCCTGGCGCAATCATGCCCGACGACCGGCGATACGGGGTGATCTGGATGTCCGAAGCCACGGCAGCCGCCGCCATGGACATGCAGGGCGCCGTCAACGAGATTGCACTTCGCCTGACACGCGGGGCTGACGAACGCGAGGTCATCGACGCTCTCGATCGGCTGCTCGATCCCTATGGCGGTACCGGGGCGTTCGGGCGGCTCCGTCAGCAATCCCACGCCTTCCTGGAAGGCGAGTTGTCGCAACTCGGGGCAATGTCCACATTCATCCCGCCGATCTTCCTGATCGTCTCGGCCTTTCTGGTCAATATGGTGTTGGGAAGGCTGATCGCGATAGAGCGGACGCAGATAGGTCTCTTGAAGGCTCTGGGGTACGGACAGGCCAGGATTGCCGGTCACTACCTGAAGCTCGCGCTTCTGATCGGGGTGATCGGAGTGACGGCCGGTTGGGTTTTCGGCTGGTGGATCGCCGACGCCATGATTCGGCTCTATGGCGACTATTTCCGCTTTCCGTTCATCATCCGGGATTGGGGCACGCAGGCGCTGGTCATATCGGCTGTACTGGGGGTGGCGACGGCACTTCTCGGGGGTTTGCGGGCGGTCTGGTCGTCGTTGAAGCTGCCCCCCGCCGAAGCGATGCAGCCACCCGCACCGCCCCATTTCGCCCGAGGCTGGGCCGACCGGGTGCTGACCGGCTTCCGGTTCCGGCAAACGACGATGATGATCTTCCGTTCCATCATCCGCTGGCCCGGGCGTGCGGCGATCACGCTCTTTGGGGTTTCGACCTCGGTGGGGGCGCTGATGATGAGCTATTTCATGATGGATGCGGTTGAAAGGCTCGGGGACAGCGTCTTTCAGCAGGCCAACCGCCAGCAGGTCACGCTGATCCTGGCCAGCGCCCAGACCGATGCAGCGGTCCAGGATGCGCTTGGTCTGCCCGGCGTGCTTGCGGCCGAGGGGGCCTATGCGATGCCGGTTCGGCTCGTGAACGGCCATCGCGACCGGCTGTCGGCATTGCAGGGACATTTCCCCGGCACCGAGCTGTCCCGACTGGTGGATGATGCGGGCGACGCGGTCACCCTGCCCAACGAGGGGCTGGTCCTGCCCGAGATGTTGGCCCGTGTGCTGGACATCGAGGCAGGGCAGATGCTTCGGGTCGAAATGCTGGCCGCCCCGCGCGCGGTTCTGGACCTGCCGGTGACACGGATCATCGCGCAAGGGCTGGGGCAAGAGGCGCATATCGGGGCGGATGCGCTGTTTGCCGCGATGCAAAGCACCCGACAGGTGAACATTCTCCATCTGGCCGTGCGCGCGGACCGCATGGACGATCTGCATACCGCGATCAAGGCCACGCCGGCGATTGCCGGGCTCATGGACTGGGCCGAGGTGCGTCGCCAGTTCGACGCGACATTGAGCGATAATCTCTTGACGATGGTGCTGATCTACACCGCGATCGGCGTGCTGATCGCCATCGGCGTGGTCTATAATGCAGCCCGCATCCAGGTGTCCGAACGCAGCTACGAACTGGCCAGCCTGCGCGTTCTGGGCTTCAGCCGGGTCGAAGTCGGCTATGTGCTGGTGGGCGAGATCATGTTTCTGACACTGCTCGCGATCCCCGCGGGCTGGTTCCTGGGTTACTTTCTGGCGCAAGGAATGGCCGATGCGATCTCGACCGACATGATGCAGATTCCGTTCCATCTGACGCGCCGGACCTATGCTCTGGCCGCTTTGGCGGTTTTTCTGGCGGCGCTTGCGTCGGTGATGGTCGTGCGGCGCAGGCTTGACGCAATGGACCTTGCGACAGCGCTGAAAGCGCGGGACTGACGGAGGCGAGACGATGAGCATGCTGCGCAAACTGGGATTGGGATTGATCGCGACAGGACTGTTGGCGGCGATGGTCTGGGGACTCTGGCCGCAGCCCATGCCGGTCGACCTGGCACCCGTGACGCGCGGTCCGATGCAGGGTGTGATCCTGGCTCAGGGCGTGACCCGGGTGCGCGATCCCTACGACATTGCAGCGCCGATCACCGGCGCTACCACGCGCTCTCCGGTCGATGTCGGCGACCCTGTGGTCGAGGGCGAGACGATCGTGGCCGTGATCCAGCCCGCCGATCCCGCCCTGATGGATGCCCGTTCCCGCGCACAGGCCGAAGCTGCCGTGGCCGAGGCGGAGGCGGCCATCGGGGTCGCCGAAAGCAACCTTCGTCAGGCTGAAAGCGGGCTTGAGCACGCCGAGCGGCAATTGGAACGCAGCCGTGCGCTGGCCGATGCCGGTACAATTCCCCGACGGATGCTGGAAGACATCGAAGCCGCGGAACAGTCCGCCCAGCAGACGCTTGCCGCCGCGCAATCGCAACTGGAGCTGAACCGGGCCACGCTGACTCGCGCCCAGGCCCAGTTGCTGGGTCCGCGGACATTGTTCGATCCTGACGCCGAACCCGGTGAATGCTGTGTGAGTATCCTGGCCCCGCAAAGCGGAATAGTGCTTTCCGTTACGGACAGAAGCGCGCGGCTGGTTCAGGCGGGCAGCCCGTTGTTGAGCATCGGAAATCTGGACGAGATGGAGATCGAGCTCGATCTTCTGTCGACCGATGCCGTTCAGGTGCCTGTCGGAGCGCGCGCGCTGATCGAGCACTGGGGCGGCGACGGAGTGCTGGAAGCCCGGCTTCGCCGGATCGAGCCCGCAGCATTCACCCGCGTCTCGGCGCTGGGCATCGAAGAGCAGCGCGTGCGTCTTCGTCTGGATCTGCTGACACCGCCCGAGGGTCGCCCGGGACTGGGCGATGGGTATCGTGTGCGTGTCCGCCTTGTCATCTGGGAAGCCGATGCGCTCTTGCAGGTCCCGCAGGCGGCCCTGTTTCGTGAGCGGGACGGTTGGGCGGTCTTCGTCGAAGAACAGGGCAAGGCGCAATTGCGCTCCGTGCGCATCGGACGGCAGGCGACGGGACAGGCAGAGGTGCTGGAAGGTCTGGAAGAAGGGACGCGGGTCGTGCTCTACCCCAGCAGCACGCTGACCGACGGTAGCGCGATCACCACACGAGACGGATAGTTCCGCGATAGGTTTGTTTCCAGGTCAAAGACGCTTTGCCTTCTCATGCTCGGCGTCGATGGTCTGCTCGATGCCGGTCTCGACCATGGTGCGGGTCGCGTCGATGTCGGCGTAGGTCCAGAAGATGCGCATCGGCTGACCGCTTTCGTTCAGGAAGCGATGCGGCACATTCGCCGGAATCCAGGTTGTATCGCCTTCCCTCAGATGATGGCGGGCACCGTCGATTTCGGCCACGGCTTCGCCTTCGAGGATCAGTACGCTTTCCTCGCAGTTGTGGAAATGCATCCCGATCTTCGCGCCGGGATCGAAGGCGGTAATGCCGTTGATCAGGCTGGTCGAGCCGCATTTGCGTGTGACGAGCGGAATGGTGCGCGCGCCGTTGCCCCGGTCGTTCACCGGAAGTTCGGCGGGGCGCAGGACGGCGGGTGCCTTGTTTGTCATCGTCATGCTCCTGGTTCCGAGGGGCTGGTCCGGCTGGTCTGGACGTCGGTCATTTCGCCGATCCGGTAGTAAACGCGTTCGCGACCATGCCGGGGTTTCCCGGATCCTGTGGTAGAGCCGTGCCGCTTTGAAGCGACAAGCCGTTTCCGAGCCATAGTAAGCCTCCCCTGGATTCAATGTACATGCGCGGTTTCAGCGGGGAAGGAAGAACCTTCCCCAACTTCGCAGTTCGAGGGCAATGCTTGAGTGCCTGTTTCCAATTGTCGCAGGCAGATCCGATTGGGAAAAAAGGACTATCTGCCCGACACTGGGTCGAAAACTGGTCGGAATTCCTTACCAGCCCTTGCTTTTCGACCATGCGGTTCTACTGTGGAGCGGCAGTATATGTCGCATCAAGCGACCTCTATCGTCTGGGAGGACATCAATGACTGATACTCGTGAAAAGTCGCGGCTTTCGCGCCGCTCATTCCTGCGCAAAGGTGCGCTTGGCGGATCCGCCGCCGCTGCTGCTTCCGTTCTTTCGGCTCCGGCCGTCCTGGCACAGTCCCCGATTGTCATGAAGATGCAGACTTCGTGGCCTGCGTCGGACATCTGGATGGACTTCGCCCGCGAATACACGGATCGCGTCGAGGCAATGTCCGGTGGTCGTCTGACGATCGACCTGTTGCCGGCCGGTGCAGTCGTTGGCGCGTTCCAGGTGATGGACGCGGTGAATGACGGGGTGCTCGACGCGGCGCATACCGTGCCGGTCTACTGGTACGGCAAGTCCAAGGCCGCATCGTTCTTCGGAACGGGTCCGGTCTTTGGCGGTTCGGCCACGACCATGCTCGCATGGTTCTATCAGGGTGGCGGCGCCGAGCTTTACCGTGAGCTGACGCAGGATATCCTTGGCCTCAACGTGATCGGAATGTTGGGCATGCCGATGCCGGCGCAGCCCTTCGGCTGGTTCAAGTCCGAGGTCAATACGGTGGCCGACATTCAGGGCTTCAAGTATCGCACCGTGGGTCTGGCGGCTGACCTGCTGCAAAGCATGGGCATGTCCGTCGCACAGCTTCCCGGTGGCGAGATCGTCCCCGCGATGGAGCGTGGCGTCATCGACGCGTTCGAGTTCAACAACCCATCGTCGGACCGTCGTTTCGGTGCGCAGGACGTGGCCAAGAACTATTACCTGTCGTCCTATCACCAGGCTTCGGAATCCTTTGAATTCCTGTTCAACAGGGACTTCATGGAAGACCTTCCCGAAGATCTGCAAGCAATCCTGAAGCATGCTGTCGAAGCGTCTGCCACGTCGAACCTGGCATTGGCGATGCGGGAGTACTCCAAGGATCTGGCCGAGCTTCAGACCGATGCAGGCGTTGTCGTCCACCGCACCTCCAAGGACATCCTGGCAGGGCAGATCGCGGCATGGGACACGCTGATTGCCGATCTCGAAACCGATCCGTTCAACAAGAAGGTGATGGACAGCCAGCGCGAGTGGACCGAGAAGGTGGCCTACTACGAACTGATGAACGCACCCGACCTGGGTCTCGCTTACGAGCACTATTTCCCGGGCAAGCTGAAACTGTAATCAGCGGGAAGGCGCGGGTCGTTTCCCGCGCCTTCCTACCTTTTTGACGCGTCCCCCAACGGAGTTGGCGCAATGCAGCAATACATCCGGTTTGCCGACAGCCTATCGGCGTGGTTCGGCAAGGCATTTGGATGGCTTATCATCCTGATGACCTTCGGGATGAGCTATGAAGTCATGGTCCGTTACCTGTTCAACAGCCCGACGCCTTGGGCGCTGGATGTCAGTTTCATCATGTATGGCACACTGTTCATGATGGGCGGAGCCTATACGCTGTCGCGCGGCGGCCACGTCAGAGGCGACTTTCTCTATCGGCTCTGGTCTGATCGGACACAGGCCAAGGTCGACCTGACCCTGTACGTGCTGTTCTTCTTTCCGGGCATCCTGGCTCTGATCTTCGCGGGCTGGAAATATGCCAGCCGCTCGTGGGGCTACAGCGAAGTATCGGTGAACAGCCCGGCGGGCATCCCGATATATCAATTCAAGACCGTGATAGTCGCCGCCGGTATCCTGTTGCTGATCCAGGGAGTCGCCCAGGTCTTTCGCTGCATCATCTGCATTCGTGAAGGCCAATGGCCCCCCATCGCGTCGGATGTCGAGGAAACCGAGACTCTGCTAATGAAACTCGCTGCCGAAAAGCAGCCAAAAGATCCGGCATGAATCTCGGATCGACCGATCCAGCCGTTGCAGTTGTGGAGCAAACACCGTGACCGATCCTCAGATCGCCCTGACCATGCTTGGCATCTTCATCTTCTGTGTGTTTCTTGGTTTTCCCATCGCATTCACGCTTATGGCGATCGGCATCGCGTTCGGGTATTACGCCTATTTCGATGCTTCCCGCATGTGGCGGTCCTTCAACCGGCTGGGCGAAGACGTCGGCTGGTGGGAATCGACGCGTCTCTGGATCGAGGGGTTCTACAACAACCGGATCTTCGATCTGTTCGTGAACCAGACCTATACGGTCATTTCAAACGAAGTTCTGACCGCGATCCCGCTGTTCCTGTTCATGGGCTACATCGTCGAGCGGGCCAATATCGTGGACAAGCTGTTCAGCACGCTGGCCGTTGCCACGCGCAACGTTCCCGGCTCGCTGGGAGTGGCCGCGCTGATCA
>CAZRNL010000106.1:0-9321 GCA_964601395.1 uncultured Silicimonas sp.
TCAGGTGAAGGAAAACCTAACATACCTCTGGTCCAAAGTTCGGGGGGCACTCCAATTTGCCGTTAATTGCGCTCGAAGAAAACCGCTTTTGCAGACCGGGCATGCTGGGGCGGTGTAACCACATTCGCTGGTTCTCGTGCAGCCGTGTCGCCACGTGCTGCGCTGCCTGAGCAGACCGATTCCGCACCTCGGGCAACGTAATCCGCTGAATGGTGCTGAAATAGCGACTGCATAGTCTTCTCTACGTAACTCTTCGGCGAACAAAGATGGTTCGGCCTCCGATGTGACGATGTGAACCTCGTGCCGGGCACGAGTTATTGCAACATAGAACAATCGCCGCTCTTCCGCATTCGGATAGCTCTCGGGCTCCGACAGGACGAGGTCGATAATTGGATCGTCAGCCATCTCGCTCGGAAAGCCGTACTTGCCGGAGAAGAGATCGCTTATCAGCACGTAGTCCGCCTGTGTCCCTTTGGCGGCATGGACAGTCATAGCCGCCTGGACGGTGCCGGGTTCCCAGGCTTTCGCGATCGCTTTCAACAGAGCGCCATCGGGCAAGTCATGCTTGTATCGTGCAAGAATCAGAAGGCTGCCGTCCTGGTGATCTCGTTCAGCCGCTATCCTCGAAACGACGGCGGCCAGCTCTCCCATCCCCGCGCCTAGGTTCCAGTGAAGTGTGACGCATGGCCTGTTGGAGGGTCGCGCAGCTTTCAGCCGTTTCCTGATCTGCTTCGGGTTTCTCAGAACGAACTGCGAGCTGACGGCCTCAATCGAGCTATTGAATCGGAACGTTCTGTCGAGCTTCGTTACCGTGCACTTGCCGAAACGGTTGCGGAACCCGGTCATTAGGGAGATGTCGCTGCCCGCGAACCGATAAATGGCCTGCCAGTCATCGCCAACGGCAAACAGCTTCGCGTCGGCCCGTTGTCGCAACAAGGCCTCGATCAGGCGGTAGCGGCCAACCGATAAGTCCTGAAACTCATCCACGAGAATGTACTTCCATGGGCTGAGCCATTCCCGCGCCGAGACAGCGGCTTCGGCACTGTTGATCATGTCCGAGAAATCAATCTCGCCGGCCTCGTTCAGGAGTTTCTCGTAGGCCGCCGCTATCCGCTCGAATACTTTCAAGAACGCGAGATTTCGCGCCCGGTCGTTCGAACGACGCGCAAGTTTCCTGAGCGCTTTCATCGTCCAGTTATTGGATCGATAGTGGGTGAGGAACGTGCTGACCAGGTTGCCGAACATCGTGTGATACTCCGCATCCTCGGCCGCCGCCCGAATCTCCTCTGGGCTACGCGGCTCGTACGGCACACTGGCCTCCCTCAGTTCGCGATCAAGATCCCTGAGCAGAGTGCCGTTGGAGCGCTGATACGAGAACGTCTCGATTAGTGGCGTCTCGTTCGCTTCGTGGAGATTGCGCTTCCAGTCCATATCTCGAAGGTATCTGTCTCGATCGACGAAGGGTGGCGGAGTGCCGGCCCTCGACAACCCGAAGTGCTCGATATAGATGCCTTGCCCTGGCAGGAAGAAGTCGGGCAAGTAGGCTCTTCGATCGGCGCTGATCGGGACCTCGCCCTCGTACCGGCGCTCGTAGGCGTAGTCAACGCCCTTGGCAAACAGAAAGTTGGCGATTTCCAGTTCGCCGAGGCTCTTGACACGTTCCCCCTTCAGTGTGCGAAGCCCGAGTGCTTCCATGTACGCTCGGTACTCGCGCTCAGAAGAAAATGACTCCAGCGGCCGTGTTGGCTGCAGGTGCTCCACGAAGAAGGACAGGAGCTGTTTGCGAGTCCTGCGATTATCAAGCAAGTCATTGACGAGCTTGCTTACCCATCGGTTGAAACCGACCTGATCGGACGCTAGTGGCGATAGCGGCGGCTTCTCTCCGTGGACCTCGCCGAGAATCTGGTTGCCAAGTCCGTGGAACGTCCTGGCGGCTATATCCGCATCGAACTTGCCTGAGACGCGATCGGTGAGCTCCGCGGCCGCTTTCGTATTGAAGGCAAGCATCAGAATCTCATCAGGTTGGCAAAGGCCGCTCTTCAACAGGTACCCGACTTTGGCTACGAGCACGCTGGTCTTTCCGGTCCCAGCACCGGCCACTACGAGACTTCGGCGCTCGTCCAGCAGCACAGCAAGGCGCTGGGCATCTGTCAGCGGATGGCTTTCGACCGAGTCAAAGTATTCGCGAAATCTCCTAAGATTCCGACGAGCACGACGCCAAAACAGGCTGTGCGCCGGCCAGAGGTACCGGCTAAGCTGGAGTCTTATGTCCTCGCCGAGATTAATGCTATTGCTCCTCGCCGACTGGAAGATTGAAGTTTAGGTCTCATTGAATTGGATGACTGTTTGTCAAACCCTGAATGGACCCCTTCGTGCCCAAGTCGCAACTGCTGGATGAATTGTCGCGGACATTCCACACGGATCTAGGGGCACGGAGGGTACAGTCGACAGGTAATGAGAAAATCGCCTCGGCATGACTATGATCTACTTCGCCGTCATGATAGATATGAAGGAAGTACGCGGGAGACTCGATTAATTGAATTGCCCAATTCTGTCGACGAAGGAGAAACCTCTGTCTCTGGTTCCGCAGCATGTTCCTATAATAGCGAGTTGAGAATACCGACTTGCCTTCGTCATTATCGTGGATTGATTATGATAGCGAAGCACAGCAACGCGCGCAGCGGATTCTGACGCTATTCAAAGAGCGCGACACACGTGATGAACTAGGGCTGGGTCCTATTCGCGATGGCATTTCAGACGCCCTTTTTCCTGGCACGAGTACCATCCAGACGCGCCTCCATTACATGCTGTTTATTCCGTGGATGTATCGAGCACTGGAAGACAAGCATGTTCCGTCATCCCGCATTCGCGAATACAGCCGCAGGGATCAGCTATTTCTTGCCCAGCAACTCAAGGAAAATGCCAGCGATGAACTCGGAATCATTGGCGGTGATGTTGGGGATCAACTGCAAAGGCTCCCGAGCGGCATTTACTGGGCCGGATTGGTGAAATGGGGAATTCGTGTCTATCCAGGGACGGAGGGCCAGTATCAGGGTGCGTTGGATGACATCTATCGGCGCCGCAAGAAAGGTAAGGCCAGCTTTTTCTCTGCTGCGGAGGATGGCGACGATATCGGGGGCCTTTGGGAATATGGAGCACATACGTTTCACTCAGGGCTTCCCGAGGCTCCCGCTGAGTTTCCCAAAGGCGCGACGTTCAAGTTAACCGCCAACGAGGCACGATACCTGCAGGAGCGAATAAGGCAGTCGTGCACCGGGTCACTGTTGGCCGATCTGCTGACGAAGCCCGTCAGCGTATCAATTGGCGCGCCTTGGGAGCATCCGGATAGTGCAGGTTTTCGGCCGGAGCAACGAGACCTGTTGAGCCATGGCCGTCTGTTCTCATTGGTGAGCCACGGTGCAGCGATCCTGTACAACCTCATGCTCGCCGAGATGCTCGACAATGAAGGCCTGGTCTCGTCTCATCGGGATTCGGCAAAAGCTTGGTTGGACCAGTTCCAGCGCAATAGAAGTGAGGTAGTTCGCTGGGTCAATGATATTTCGGCATTCTGGGATCTAGTGCGCGACCAGGGCCATGAGATCAATGGCCGCACGGAAGACTTCGTTGAGCAATGGGCAGCAGCGGCAACTGAATACAGTGACCAGCTCTTTACAGCGAAGGAGCCACGGCGACTGGTCAAAGCCCGCGAGATTGATAAGAAGAAGGCGAATTCCCGTTTCACAAATGCCCGAGTCCGTGATCAGTGGGGCGGCTACTCCGGTACGCGCCCGATGGTGTACCGTTGGCCGATTGTGCAGACCTTCATCAATGACATGGCGGGTGCATTCAAAAAGTGATGCTGTCGCCGAACAATCGCGGCGTCTACACGGATGCGTTAACGCCGCCAGCCGGTTATGAACTCGATCGTGCGATCGCTGCCACGTTTTCTCTGGACCTCACGACTTTGTTGTCAGTGCCACTGCAATTGGTCTTGCAGGCAACGGAAGATCGCAATGAATTGATGCGCGATCCGATTGCCCTGTACGAAGCGCTGCAGCGAGCGACTGAGCGTGTTCACGTTTTTGTGCAGCACGGCCGTATGTTGGCGCCAAAGCGGGAGCATTTGCTGTACAGCCTGCTTGAGCAAATGGTCACGGAAGTTGTTGCGCCGCGTGGCGGCGCATTTCACCCTAAGCTTTGGGCGTTGCGTTTCACTTCCAAGGATGAGGACCAGCCCCAATATCGTTTGATGCTGGGGTCCAAAAATCTCACGGCGGACCGGTGTTGGGATGTCGCATTGACGTTGGATGGAGTCCCCGGAGGCCGCGACAACGCAAACGGCACGACGCTCGCCTCCCTTTTCGCAGCACTCCCTGGTATGTCAGTCAGCCCATTCGATACTGAGGGATCATTCAATTCAATGGTTGATGAGTTGAAAAGGGTGGATTGGGATCTCCCGAACGGATTTGAGGAGCTGCGATTTCATGTCCTGGGCATTGACGAGACAAGTTGGGCTCCGGCCCGCAGCCGGCGGCTGGTCGTTATCTCGCCATTCGTGCGGCCCAAGGCCCTGGCAATGCTCGCGAAGACCAGCGAAATTCCGGTTGCGGTGATATCCAGGTCCGAGTCATTGGCCGAGCTGAATGGCGAGACGCCATTTCGGGATGCCTACGTTTTGCACGATGCAGCTGAAACCGAAGACGGCGAGGATGAGTCGAGTCGGGGCCATGAAATCGGCTTACACGCCAAGGCGTATATGTATCAACAAGGGAACCGGACTTATCTGACAGTGGGTTCGGCAAACGCCACCGATGCGGCCCTGATCGCGAGGAACAACGTCGAGATTCTGGCAGAACTTGCGGGGCCCGCGCACAAGGTTGGGTCTGTACTCAAGCTTCTGGATTCGGAAACCGACAACGGCCTGCGAAAATATCTTGTTCCCTGGTCTCCTGGCGATTCGCCCGAGGTTGACGCGACGGCCCGCGCAAATCAACAGACCCTCGAGACAGCCCGAGACAGGATTCTCCACGGCGGGCTGGTGTTGCACTGCCAGCTCGATGGCAAGCACTGGATGCTGCAGCTGTCCTCAACGCAGGCATTCCATATGAGCGCGCTCAAGGCCGTACGGGCCTGGCCGGTGACGGTGGGTTCCGATAAGGCGGTCGATGCATCGGTGTTGTCACCTGGCGCATCGGTCACTATGCCGGTGCAGGCCATATCCTCACTGACGTCGTTGATCGCGTTTCGACTGGAAGAGGGAGCGGAGTCGCTGAGTTTCGCCTTGAACCTGCCGGTCACCGGGATGCCGGAAGCGCGAGGGCGCGCAATCCTGAGGCATGTTGTCAGGAATCGGCAGGGCTTTCTGCGTTACTTGCTGTTGTTGCTCGCAGGACTCGGCGACGGCGCTGACGTGGGTTCCGTAGCGCGAGCATTCAGTTCAAAGAGTGCGGCGGCTCCTCACAGCGCATTTGATGACGTCCCACTGCTAGAAGAGTTGGTACGAGCTTTCTCGCGGGATCCAAAGCGACTCCGGAAGATCAGTCGCTTGATCGATGACATTCGGGCAGACGGAGATGCTGACGAAATCCTGCCCGAAGGGTTCGACCAGTTCTGGACCACTTTCCGCGAGGCGATGGAGGTCCATGACTGAGACAACAATCAACGTCAATGCGGAAATGGCATTGCTGAAGGATTTTCAGCGTCGCACGGTCAAGCATGCGTTTCGTCGTCTTTACCGCAGTCAATCCAGTTCCCGCCGGTTCCTGGTGGCCGATGAGGTCGGTCTCGGCAAGACGCTGGTGGCCCGCGGCATTATCGCCAAGGCGATCGAACACCTCGAGAAAGAGGGTGTAGTCGACCGTATCGACATTGTTTACGTCTGCGCCAACGCAGCGATTGCCCAGCAAAACGTCAATCGCCTGAATGTGACCGGACAGCAAGAATTTGCACTCGCGACGCGTCTGACCCTCTTACCATTGGAGTTGCACAATCTCGGTAAAAGGCGGATAAATTTTGTCAGCTTTACGCCGGGCACGACCTTCGACCTCAAGCACTCAACCGGGACCTGGCGCGAGCGTAGGCTGCTCTATCATTTGCTCTCCGAGATACCCGGGTTGGACCAGTTTGCGCTGCGCACCCTGCTGCGTTGCGGCGTCGGCAAGAAGCGGTGGCGGCAAATACTTCGCGAGCCAATCGAGTACGACAAGGGCATCGTCAAAGCCTTCCTTCAAGAAGTAAGGAGCAAAGGTGAGCTACGCCGAGAGTTGGACTCGGTTTGTCGAAAGTATCAACGAGGCAAGACTGACTGGCCGCAGGCCCACATCCAGCAACGAAACCAACTGATCAGCAAATTGCGGCGGCGACTGGCGAGTGCCTGCGTGGACGCTCTGGAACCCGATTTGGTAATTCTCGATGAATTCCAACGATTCAAGGACCTGTTAAGCGACGAGTCGGAGGCCGGAGAGCTTGCTCAGGAACTCATGAACTATAAAGATGCTCGCGTCCTGCTGATATCAGCAACCCCCTACAAGATGTTGACGCTATACGGCGAGGATGAACATCACTACGAGGATTTCCTGCAGACGCTGCAATTTCTCTACAACAACGAACGCCGCGTGAATCAGATACGTAAGGATCTGGACGCCTATCGCGTCGCCCTTTACGAGCAAGATAGTGACGGTGTAGCGATACGTCACCGACTGCAAAGACGCTTGCGAAAGGTCATGGTGCGAACCGAGAGAGTTCAATCCACCAAAGACCGTGACGCGATGGTTGACGAGCCGAAAGTTGAAACCACACTGTTGTCGCAGGACCTGCATCGCGCGAGTGCCCTCGACGGCCTCACACAAGCAATTGGGGCCCAGGAAGCCATTGAGTATTGGAAATCCGCACCCTATCTTCTCAACTTCATGAAGGGCTATAAGCTGAAGAATCAGTTTGTCAGCCATGTTAACGGCAATATCGACATTTCGGGACCGTTAACTGCCATGTTGCCGCATCTCGTAAGTGCCGATCATCTGCGCAACTACGAGGAATTGGACCCGGGCAATTCACGGCTACGAGCCCTAGTCCGGCAGACCCTTTCCAATGACGAGTGGAAGTGCCTGTGGCTGCCGGCTTCACTACCGTACTTGCAAGGTGAGACAAGCACCAAGCGGGCAGCGATGTCGAAGTCACTGGTTTTCTCGACCTGGAACGTCGTTCCCGACGTCATTGCGGCCGTTTGTTCCTATATCGCGGAACGGCGTCGGGTCGAGTTGGCCGGCTTTACGGATTACTTCAAGCTGCACGATGCACGTAAAGGATTGTTGGTGTTCCGGCGCACAGAGGAGCGCTTGGAAAGCATGTCAACACTTCTGATGCTCTATCCATCGCCTACGCTGGCCAAGTTGATTGATCCGTTGCAGGTTGCTGTAGAGAACGACGGATCGCTAACAATAGAAGAATTACGTGCCGCGGCGCATAACGTAGTGGCGGACCTTCTGAGGCGGTCCCAGCCCGTGCTGCGCAGGGCAAAAGTTGATAGGCGACCAGACCAGAATTGGTACTGGGCCGTCATCGGAAGAAAGGACTTTTTCCGTAACGAGAATGTACAGGGGTGGCTCCTTGGCAAGAATGGTTGGCATTCGGTCATAGAAAGTGCCCGAGAGAATGCGGACAGTTCAATGTTTCGTGATCATGTCGAGCTGTTTATCTCTGGCGTGAAAAACGAGATCGAATTTGGCGCAGTGCCAGACGATTTGTCCGAAGTGCTGGCTGAACTCGCAATCGGAAGCCCGGCAGTATGTGCGAATCGCGCATTGCGGCGGGTAGCACCGCGATTGCAAGCCAGTTCTCCGGAGATCCTTCAGGCTTCCGCTGAAATCGCCGAGGGATTTCGATCGCTGTTCAATTCGCCGGATGTTCGATCGATGATCGAAAAGGAGGGAACTCCCTATTGGCGAGAAGTGCTCCGCTACTGCGCGACTCATGACCTGCAATCTGTGCTGGACGAGTATGTGCATATCTTGCGCGAATCGCTGGGCCTGATTGACGCGCCGGACGAAAAAGTCGTGCGCGAGATTGCGCTGTCCATTCGCGGGGTGCTGTCGATTCGGACTTCCAGCCTTGAAATGGACGACATTCGCATTAACGGCGACAACGTCGAGATCAAGAAGATCAAGATGCGGTGCCGTTATGCACTGCGGTTTGGTGATCTCAAAGACGATTCTAATCAGGTGCTGCAACGTGCGGGCGTGGTTCGTGAGGCGTTTAACTCACCGTTTCGGCCGTTCATTCTGGCATCGACGTCGGTCGGCCAGGAGGGACTGGATTTTCACAGCTATTGCCACAGCGTGTGGCATTGGAATCTGCCGCGAAATCCCGTGGACATGGAGCAGCGAGAGGGGCGGGTTAATCGTTATAAAGGGCATGCGGTACGGAAGAATGTGGCTCGTGCGATTGGTCTCCAGGGATTGGCGCAAGGCTGGAATGGCCGTGGTGATCCCTGGGTAGCGCTGTTCAAACTCGCGCAACAGCGCTTAAAGGACACTGGCGTCAAAGTGAGCGAACTCATGCCCTTCTGGATTTTTGAGGATGTGGATAGTCCAGCACGTGTGCAGCGCATCGTTCCCTTGCTGCCGTTCAGCAGTGAGAATGCCAGGCTCAAAGCACTGAAGCGGAGTCTGGCAGTCTATCGATTGGCGTTTGGCCAGCCGCGCCAGGAGGATCTGATTGAGTACCTTGCGCACATCGAGGGTGAACGTGACGACGCCTTGCTGCAATCGCTGCAGCTTGATTTGTCGCCATAGGGGATATGGTCGCTATTGATAGGCTGGATCGAGATGAGGGACAAATCTCTGATAGGGGCAAGAGTTTGAAGATGCGTTATGGCATGAATGGAGATCCCTTGCGCGAGGGCAAGCTTGACCTTCCCGAGCTCCTGGAGGAGCCGACGCTCGAGGAGTGGAACTGGGCGCGTGATTTCATCGCGAAACGCAGTTGGCGCGAGGCCATCACCTATCGTGAGACAGCGCCTCACGAGTACGTCGTACGCGATTGGGAAACGGACCAGCAAGGAGATCGGGATTTTGCGCAATTTATCACATTGATCCGACGCTTCGGCTTCGCCGATTTCTACTACAAAGTGTGGCACATCTACTGGTCGATCGACGAGTTCAAGTACTGGACAATGGGCTGGCCGGTCGAGGAGACGACAGTCATCAAGCGAGCGCGCGTCGACGCGCCTGAGCCGTGGAAGGAGAGCTGATCCATGGAGACTCCGACACTACTTGGTTACCTGGTGCGTATTCCGGTCCATGCCGGCCACTGATTCCGGAGCAT
>CAZRNL010000107.1:0-9264 GCA_964601395.1 uncultured Silicimonas sp.
GTCCTCGGGTGTCTCGACAAGACCGCCTTCGTCCTGTTCGGCTTCCGCGACGTCGATCACTTCGGGTCGGGATTCGCTTCGGGGCTGCTGGTCACGGTCACGGTAGTTGTCGCCGCCCTGCTGCCTGTTGCGTCCCCTACGCCCGTCGCCCTGCCAGTCGTTGTCCCGTCCGCCCTGCTGGTCGGAATAAGGCTGATCGCTTTGCTGGCCACCGCCCTGGGAATCGTTCTGGTTATAGTCGTTGTTGTTCTGGTTCGGATTGCTTTGCTGGCGTTCCTGCTGCTCGCGCATCGCCTCGGACAACATCCGGGTGTAATGTTCGGCGTGCTGCTGGAAGTTTTCAGCGGCAACGCGGTCGTTCGATACCTGGGCATCGCGCGCGAGTTGATTATATTTCTCGATGATCTGCTGCGGCGTGCCGCGGACCTTGCCCTCGGGACCCGAGGAATCGAAAACGCGGTTGACAACGTTGCCTACCGATCGGTTGCGGTTCCCTTTGGACCGCGAACGTGACTTGGAAGATCTCATAAAAGGTCCTGTTCCAGCCTTTGTCCGGTCTTGCGCGGTTTCTCATAAGCGTCCGGCCCAGTGCCGAAGGTCGCATCCGTGCAAGTCTGGCAAATCACGAGTGGGGAGTGAGCTGTTGCGAACCGGAAACCCGATCCACGGCCTCCCGCCGCTCGCAAGTAACCGTTTAGCCAGTGAAATCCGCCAGAGCAAGCGGAAACTTCACTTTCCGGCGACTTACCGCACGTATTCGTCCAAACCTGATGCACGACGATCATGGGTCAGTGGAGCGGCGCTTGCCCCGAGACAACCCTGTTGCGACCATCGAGATCGTCATGGATCCTAATACCTTCAAGCCCGGCCTCGCCAAAAAGTTCCGCCACGGCATTGCCTTGGGTCGAACCGATCTCGACCAGAAGACGCCCCGCAGGCGTCAGATGGTCCCGGACCTGGCTGGCTATGCGCCGATAGGCGGAAAGCCCGTCAGCCTCGTCTGTCAGTGCCACTCGCGGCTCGTGATCCCTGACTTCGCGCTGCAACCCCGCCATCTCGTCAGCCGATATATAGGGCGGGTTCGACACGATTAGGTCAAAGCGGCCGCCTATATCGTCGAACCAGTCCGAAATGGGCAGGACCAGCCTGTCCGCAACGCCAAGCAGCTCCGCGTTCTCGCCGGCAACAAGCAGTGCCTTGTCGGATCGGTCGGTCCCCACGCCGCGTGCGCCGGGGCGCTCAAGCAGCAGCGAAATCAGGATACAGCCGGACCCTGTGCCCAGATCAAGAACGCGGGAAAACGGCTCGGCAAGCGCGAGCCTGACCAGCGTTTCGGTTTCCGGCCTCGGATCCAGAACGTCGGGAGTGACGACGAACGTGCTTTTCCAGAACGCACGGCTGCCCAAAAGATGGGATATCGGAGAACCTTCGGCGCGTCGCCGCAGTAACGAAGCGTATCGGGCCATCGCGTCGGCGCTGAATGCGTCCGCTTCAAGACCGGCAAGCGCCTGGCGGTCGACGCCGATCGCCCTGGCCAGAAGCATCCTCGCTTCCCGAAGCGGGTCAGGCGTTTCGGAAAGCGCATCGCGCCCCACAGCCAATGCGCGCGCCAAGGCATCGCTTGCCTCCCGCGCGGATGGCGTTCCGGTCACAGTCCGGCCTCGGCCAGCTTCGCGGCCTGATCTTCGGCGGTCAGGGCGTCGATCACCTCGTCCAGATCGCCGCTCATGATTTCGCCCAACCGGTACAGCGTCAGTCCGATCCGGTGGTCGGTCATGCGCCCCTGGGGAAAATTGTAGGTGCGGATCCGCTCCGAACGGTCGCCGGAGCCTACCTGCGCCTTGCGGTCGGCCGCGCGGGCATCGTCCGCCTTCTGACGCTCCATGTCGAACAGCTTGGCCCGCAGGTGAGCCATGGCGATGGCCCGGTTCTGATGCTGGGACTTCTCGGACGAAGTGACGACGATGCCCGAGGGGATATGAGGTATCCGCACCGCCGAATCCGTGGTGTTGACGTGCTGTCCGCCTGCCCCGCTCGCCCGCATCGTGTCGATGCGGATGTCGGTCGAGGGAATCTCGATGTCGACTTCCTCGGCTTCGGGCAACACGGCGACTGTCGCGGCGGAAGTGTGGATGCGCCCGCCCGATTCCGTCTCGGGAACGCGCTGCACGCGGTGCACACCCGATTCGTACTTGAGGCGTGCGAACACCCCCTCGCCCGACACATTCGCCACGACTTCCTTTATCCCGCCCAACTCTGTCTCGGTCAGCTCGATGATGGTGAATTTCCAGCCTTTCGCCTCGGCGTATCGCTGATACATCCTCAGAAGGTCGCCAGCGAACAACGCCGCTTCCTCACCCCCGGTGCCGGGCCGGATTTCCACGATGGCGGGACGCGCGTCGGCGACGTCCTTGGGAAGAAGCGCAAGGCGCAGGTTCTGCTCCAGTCCTGGAATCCGTTCTTTGAGCGCGTAGAGTTCTTCCTCGGCCAGCGCGCGCATCTCGGGATCCGAAAGCATGGCCTCCGCCTCGGTTCGCGCCGCAATCATCGACTGGTAGGCCTCAATCTCGGCGACGACAGGCTTGAGGTCAGAATACTCTCGCGCCAGTTGCGCGATCTCGCCCGGATCGGCGCCACCGGCCATTTTGGCTTCCAGAAACTGGAACCGTTCGCGTATCTGTTCGAGTGTATGAGCGGGAACCATTCCCTCCTGTTGCCGATCGGCCAGGCAACGTCAAGCTGGCGAACCGCTAGCGCCGGTGGTATAATGTCGGTATGAAGTTCGCTCTCGCCCTCCTGCCTTTCCTGGCCGCGACGGCCGCGGTTGCCGACGTCAAGGGACCCGGCGGCAAGACGATCGACTGCTACTGCACCGATACTCAAGGGGCACGTGTCGAACTGGGCGAGACTATCTGTCTGTTCGTGAATGACCGGGCCTTCATGGCGCAGTGTCAGATGTCGCTGAACGTGCCGATGTGGCGAGAGGTCAGTGAAGGCTGCCTGTCGTCATCCCTGCCCCAGTCGAAGCCGCATTTCCTGCAACCATCGGTCCATCCGGGAGGCATTGACGCCCCAATCGGATCCGTTGGTGAGAAACGATCTTGAGATCACCGACAGCTTGGACTGTGGGCCTTCCGAAACAGCCTTGACCGTCACGAAGTCGGGAAATCCGAAGAGACGCGAGCGCACGACGAAAGTCAGCATCCCCTCGTCGACATCGCCGTCGAGAAGACGAGTTCGCGGCTCGGACAGGATGATATCCGAAAGTGTGTCCAGCACCGTATCGGGATCACCCGGATACCTGGGTGCGTCGAGGCCGACGAAACGGATACCGCTTCTCCCGGGCGCATCCGCCTCTGCCGGGTCGAGATGCCACCGATCACGGTCGATCGGGGCCAGCCTGATCCAGGCCATTGCAGCCAGGATCACCACGGCGCTCACAAGAAGAAACGTTTTCATCGGATTTGACACTGTCTCAAGACCGCGGAACATTCATGGCCGCAGGGTAATCGACCCGTCTTTCCGACGGGTTACCGGGCAGATAGACGCATTCAGCTCCGTGTCCAGCACCAGAGGCAAATCAACTCGTAGGCAACATGCGCACCCGCCAGTGCGGTGAGGTTTGCATGGTCGAAGGGTGGTGCGACCTCGACCACGTCCATTCCGACGAGGTCGATACCCGCAAGCCCCCTCAGCATGGCGGCAACCTGGGCCGAGGTCAGGCCGCCCCAGACCGGCGTGCCGGTGCCGGGGGCATATGCCGGATCGAAGGCGTCTATATCGAAGGTCAGGTAGGTTCTGGCGTCGCCCAGTCGCGCACGGACACGCTCGACAGTCGCCCCGGCCCCGTGGTCATGGACGAAACGCGCGTCGATCCGCTCGATCCCGAGGGTTGGCTCATTCTCGACCCGGATACCGACCTGAACCGAGCGCTCGGGGTCGATCAGGCCTTCCCTGACGGCCTTGTAGACGATGGTCCCATGATCCACCCGCGACGCGTCATTGTCTTCCCAGGTGTCGGAATGCGCGTCGAACTGCAGCAGCGCGAGTGGACCGTACTTCGCCGCATGCGCCCGCAGTACCGGCAATGTGATCGAATGGTCCCCGCCCAGTGTCAGGCAACCACGCGCACCGGCGAGAATCTGCGACACATGGCGCTCGATCCGACCCGGAACCTCAAAGACCTTGGCATAGTCGAAAGCCATGTCGCCAAAATCGGCCATGGCGAACTCGTCCAAAGGGCTGAAGCCCCAACCGTAGGGTGGATCACCTGCCATCAGCGTCGACGCTTCGCGCAGCGATCGTGGCCCGAACCTTGCGCCCGAGCGGTGCGTCACCGACTGGTCGAACGGAATGCCGGTCACGGCAAGATCGATGCCCTTCAGGTCCTTGGTCAGCTTGCGGCGCAGGAAGGACGTGACGCCCGCAAAGACGTTCTCGTAGGCAAGACCCCTCGGGTTTTCGCGGGTGATAGCGACATCGACTTCATTGGCGGCATCTTCAAGACCCATGTCGGGCTCCCGTTGCTGTTCGGGTATGAGCCATACTAGGCCTTTGCGGTTTCGGCCAGTCAGGCGTGTGGACTTCACGTGCGCTTCGTGAAAGCTCTGAGGAAGTTTCAACGCAAGACATGGACGGCAATGACACGCGACCCGATCCACGACACGCCTGATGGCCTGCCGAGGCTTCTGGAGGTGATGCGCCGGCTTCGCGACCCGCGAACCGGTTGTCCCTGGGATATCGAGCAGGATTTCGGCACCATCGCCCCCTATACCATCGAGGAAGCCTACGAAGTAGCCGATGCGATCGACCGCGAGGCGTGGAGCGACCTGGAGGGCGAACTCGGCGACCTCCTTCTGCAAGTCGTCTATCATGGCCAGATTGGCGCTGAAGCCGGTCATTTCGACTTCGACAGCATCGCGCGGACGGTGACGTCGAAGATGATCGACCGTCATCCGCATGTGTTCGGTGATGAAAGCCGGGACAAATCCGCCGAGCAGCAGACACGGGACTGGGAGGCCGCCAAGGCGGCCGAACGTGCCGGGCGCGAGGCCGGCGGCGTTCTCGACGACGTTGCGCTTGGTCTTCCGGGCCTCATGCGCGCGGTGAAGTTGCAGAAACGCGCGGCGCGCGTCGGCTTCGACTGGCCCGATGCGGTCGCGGTGCTCGACAAGATCGCCGAAGAGACGGCGGAACTGGTCGAGGCGAGAGATGCGGGCGATGTGGCGCATCTGCGCGAGGAATTCGGGGATCTGATGTTCGTGATGGCCAACCTGGCACGGCATCTGGGCATTGATCCCGAGGCGGCACTGCGCGACGCCAACGCCAAGTTCACGCGACGGTTCAGGTCGATCGAAGCGGCCTTGACCGCCCAGGGTCGTCGTCCCGAGGATTCCGACCTCGCGGAGATGGATATGCTCTGGAACCGGGCGAAGGCGGCAGAAAAGCTGGAATGATCCGAAGCTTCATAGCCCTTCCGCTTCCTGCGGGATGCACCAGAACCCTTGAGGCACTGCAGGGCGGCCTGACGGTTGCTCGGCCTGTCCCCAGCGAGAACATGCACCTCACGCTGGCGTTTCTGGGCGAACAACCCGAAGCGGAACTGCGCGCGCTTTGCATCGAATTGGGCGACATCCGGGTCGAACCTTTCGAGATCACCCTTTCCGGCATGCAGTTCCTCGGCAGCAAGGACTCCGGCATCATCGCGGTCGAGGCTGACGGCGGTGAACCGTTGACCCGCCTTCAGGCCAAGGTGACGCGCATCGTCCGCGAGGCTGGAATCACGCTGAATCGCCAGAAATTCCGGCCGCATGTCACCATTTTTCGCCTGTCGAAAACTGCCTCGGAGTTCGAGAGGATACGCATTCAGGCATGGCTCGACGCGCGCGGCGGGTTTGCGCCAATCACTGCGAACCTGAAGGAAATGGCGCTGTTCCATTCTGTCCTGAAGCGTCATGGCGCCTCCTACGACGTACTTGCCGACTTCCCTTTCATGCCATCCCAGAAATTTAACTGACTATTCTAGTCAGGTATTGACCTGACAAAAAGACTCGGATTTAAAGTCGGCAGATTTCAACACAAGGAGAGCATGATGCGCCCCTATCTTTTCGCACTGGCCGCAACCGCCATGGCAACCCCCGCGCTGGCGGACGAGATCAATATCTATTCCTATCGTCAGCCGGAACTGATCCAGCCGCTTCTCGATGCCTTCACGGCCGAGACCGGGATCATCACCAATGTGGCCTTCGTAGAGAAAGGTCTGGTCGAACGTCTCAAGGCCGAGGGCGCACGTTCGCCCGCAGACATCATCCTAACGGTCGACATCTCGCGCCTCTCCGAAGCTAAGGATGCCGGAGTGACACAGGCCGTCGACAGCGAGATCCTGGCGTCCGCCGTACCTGAGGCGCTGCGCGACAGCGACAATCAATGGTTTGGTCTGACAACCCGGGCACGCATCGTTTATGCGTCGAAAGAGCGTGTCGCTCCAGGTGAAGTCACCACCTACGAGGACCTGGCCGATCCCAAATGGAAAGGCAGGATCTGCACGCGCCCCGGCACGCATGACTACAATCTCGGGCTGGTCAGCGCGATGATCGAGCACAATGGCGCGGAAGCAACGGAAGTCTGGCTTGAAGGCCTGAAGTCAAACCTGGCCAAGAAGCCCGAGGGCAATGACCGTGCACAAGTCAAATCGATCTGGGCCGGAGAATGCGACATTTCACTGGGCAACACCTATTACATGGGCCAGATGCTTGACGATCCCGAGCAAACGGCGTGGGCAGACTCGGTCCGCATCGAGTTTCCGACTTTCGCTGACGGCTCTGGCACCCATGTCAACGTCTCGGGCGTGGCAATGACCGCCTCGTCCCCGAACCGCGATGCGGCCGTGACCTTCATGGAGTTCCTGGTTTCTGCCGAAGCGCAGGCGATCTATGCCTCCGAGGTCAATGAGTATCCCGTCCGGACCGATGTGGCCCCCAGCGAGCGCGTTGCGTCTTGGGGCACCCTTGCGGCGGACACGACCGGACTGACCGCGATCGCCGCCCAGCGTCCGGAGGCTCTGAAAATGGTCGAGCGTGTCGATTTCGACGGTGCCACCGGCACCGACGGCTGAATCTCGCAGCCCCTGCACACGCCGACAGGCGCCGCCTTCACGGGCGGCGTCTTGCGTATTTGAGGCAAGATGAAACGGCTCGTCTGGACAAGGCCCGGGGGCTTCGCCATGGTCGCCGCGGTTCAGGGAGACGACCATGCAACGCCGCAAGATCATCATCGACACGGACCCCGGTCAGGACGACGCAGTCGCAATCCTGCTGGCTCTGGCCTCTCCCGAGGAACTGGATGTGCTGGGGATCGTCGCAGTCGCGGGGAACGTGCCCCTGCATCTGACCGAGAAGAACGCGCGTATTGTCTGCGAACTGGCCGGAAAGCGCGATATTCCCGTCTTTGCGGGCTGCGACACGCCGATGAGCCGGAAGCTCGTGACCGCGGAGCACGTGCACGGCAAGACCGGCCTTGACGGTCCGCAAATGGCCGACCCGACGATGCGACTGCAGGACCGGCATGGCGTGGACTTCATCATCGACGCCCTGCGACGGGAACCTGCCGGCACGGTGACGCTGGTACCCGTCGGCCCCCTGACGAACATCGCGACAGCCTTCGACCGGGCGCCCGATATCATCGACCGCGTAGCGGAGATCGTGCTGATGGGAGGAGCCTATTTCGAGGTCGGCAATATCACCCCTGCTGCCGAGTTCAACATTTACGTCGATCCGCAAGCCGCTGATATCGTGTTCCGGTCCGGCGTCAGATTGACGGTCATGCCGCTGGACGTGACACACAGGGCGCTGACCACGCGCCAGCGGGTCGAGGCTTTCCGGGGTATCGGCAACGAGGTCGGGCGGATGGTGGCCGAATGGACCGATTTCTTCGAGCGGTTCGACAAGGAGAAATACGGCTCGGACGGCGCGCCGCTGCATGACCCCTGCACCATCGCCTACCTGCTGCAACCGGGGCTCTTCTCGGGGCGTCACATCAACGTCGAAATCGAGACCCGGTCCGAGCTGACACTCGGGATGACCGTCGCCGACTGGTGGCGGGTGACGGACCGTCCCCCGAATGCGACCTTCATGCGCGATCTCGATTCAAACGGCTTTTTCAGGCTGTTGACCGATCGTCTCGCGAGGCTTTGAGATGAGCCAGAATCTGCATCTGGCGACACCGGACGATCTGGAACGGCTGCTGCCGATGGTTCGGGCCTATCATGAGCACGAAGGTATTTCGGTGACCGACGAGCACCGGGTCGCGGCATTGA
Source organism: uncultured Silicimonas sp. (assembly GCA_964601395.1). Classification (GTDB taxonomy): domain Bacteria; phylum Pseudomonadota; class Alphaproteobacteria; order Rhodobacterales; family Rhodobacteraceae; genus JAVJUV01. The sequence goes on from CAZRNL010000107.1 coordinate 8,315, forward strand.
CGCCCCTTCTCGAAGGTTCGCCTCACGGCGCGGTCTGGTTCATCGGACCCAGGATGTCGCCGGTAGGCTATGTTGTAGTGTGCTTCGGATGGTCCATCGAGCTTGGCGGCATGGACGGGTTCATCGATGAACTCTGGGTTCGCGAGAAAGTTCGGGGACGCGGGATGGGGTCCGAGGCCTTGGCTTCGCTTCTTCCGGCGCTGAAAGAGGCCGGGATCACTGCGCTGCACCTTGAAATTGCCGAGGGAAACCCCGCCGAGCGGCTTTATCGCCGCGCCGGGTTCCGTCGTCGGGATTTCTCGCTGCTGACGTGGATCGCGTGAAACGCCACCTCAAAGCACCTATATGGACGCCATGAGCCTCGAACTGCCCTTTGACAACACCTACGGCCGCCTGCCCGGCCGGTTCTATACGCGCATGTCACCGACCCCAGTGCGTGCGCCAACCCTTATTGCGCTCAACAGGCCGCTTGCCGAACGCCTGGGACTGGACGGGGATGAGCTTGCCTCGGAGCACGGTATCGCCGCTCTCGCCGGAAACGCGGTGCCGGGAGGCGCCGATCCGATGGCGCAGGTTTATGCGGCGCACTTCTGCTGGGCGAGATCGTGGCACCGGACGGCGCGCGGTTCGATATCCAGCTGAAGGGCTCGGGACCCACGCCTTACAGCCGCATGGGAGATGGGCGCGCGTGGCTGGGTCCGGTCTTGCGGGAATATATCGTGTCCGAGGCGATGGCGGCGCTTGGTGTGCCGACGACACGGGCACTTGCAGCGGTAGCAACGGGCGAGATCGTCCTGCGCGAACACCCCCTGCCCGGTGCCGTACTGACGCGCGTGGCTTCCAGCCATGTCCGGGTGGGCACGTTCCAGTTCTTCGCGGCGCGGCAGGATCTGGACGCGATCGAGGCGCTGGTCGCTCACGTCATCTGCCGGCACTATCCCGGGGCTTCC
>CAZRNL010000108.1:0-9251 GCA_964601395.1 uncultured Silicimonas sp.
GTCGGAACTGGCGAAGACTTCCGCGGGGGTTCCGACAATGCGCGCGCCCGCCTTGACGTAGTCGTCGTCACCAAAGCCCGCACCCAGACCCGCGCCGGTTTCGACGATCACCTCATGTCCGTGGCGTACCGCCTCCTGGGCAGTCGTCGGCGTCACGCCAACACGGAACTCCTGCGGTTTGATCTCCTTCGGACATCCGATCTTCATGCTGACTTCTCCTCTTTCGGAAGACATATTCACCGGTTCGCAATGAAATCGCTTACCTTTTCAGCTGGATGTTGGCGCTAAAATCGGTGAAAGCTTCGAAGAAATGTCGGATCTGCGAAGGAATCTTCTGCAATGGACGAGATTGACGCGACGGATGCCCGTATCCTGACGGTTCTGCAGAAACGCGGACGCATTTCGAATGCCGAGCTGTCGGAAGAGATCAATCTTTCCGCATCCGCGTGTCACAGACGGGTGCAGCGGCTTGAGCAGGCGGGTATCATACGAGAGTACGTGGCGCTGCTGGATCCCCGCAAGCTCGGTCGACCCACGATTGTCTTCGTCGAGATTACGCTTTCAGGGCAGGCCGACGAGGTCCTGGACGCCTTCGAACGCGAAGTGGCGCGCATTCCCGACCTTCTGGAGTGTCACCTGATGGCCGGGACGGCGGATTATCTGCTCAAGGTCATCGCTCGTGACACCGAGGATTTTGCGCGCATCCATCGCCGATATCTTGCGCGGCTGCCGGGCGTGGCGCAGATGCATTCGTCCTTCGCTCTGAGAACTGTAAGGCAGACGACGGCGTTGCCGGTCTAGGCCACCCCTTCGTGCATCGCTTGCGGCGGCGCGACAGTCGTGGCTCAGGCGGTTTCGATGATCTCGAAGTCGTGACTGACGGTCGCGGTCTTCTCCAGCATCGCGGTGGCCGAACAATACTTCTCGACCGATAGCCCTATGGCGCGCTCGACTTTTCTGGAGTCCAGGCCTCGGCCCCGAACAATGAAATGCAGGTGAATCCGGGTAAAGACCTTGGGTGGTTCCGGTGTCCGGTCGGCGTCAAGCTCGACGATCACGGTCTCGATCGGCTGGCGGCCCTTTTTCAGGATCTCGACGACATCCCAGGCCGAGCAACTACCCGCCCCCATCAGCACCAGCTCCATGGCGGATGGGCCGGGCTTTGGGGCATCGCCGTCGGCGGTTCCGATGACGATCGAATGTCCCGACTCGGTCTGGCCGATAAAAGTCTTGTCGGCGACCCATGTTATGGTGGATTTCATCTTGCTCTCCGTCTCTCCGGTTTCGATCTAGCCTTGCGATCCGACGAAATCCAGAGCCCGGAAACGACAAACCCCCGGGCGATGCCGCGGGGGTCGTCTATTTGGCGGCTGAAGCCGCACCGTGTGTTCAGAAGCTTACAAGCCGCCCTCACGTTGGGCTTTCTTGCGAGCGAGTTTGCGGGCGCGGCGGATAGCCTCGGCCTTCTCGCGTGCTTTTTTCTCCGAGGGCTTCTCGAAATGTTGCCGAAGCTTCATTTCACGAAAGACACCCTCACGCTGGAGCTTCTTCTTCAGAGCCCGAAGGGCCTGATCGACGTTGTTGTCGCGAACACTGACCTGCATGTGGTTTTCACCACCTTTCTAAGTTAGAGTTGCATGAATTCTGCAGGAACTGGCCCTATAGCAAAGCCGCATTAGCTTGTCCACTAGTGAGCAGAAACGGAGTTCAAGGTATGGCCAAAACGCAGAAACACTCGATCGAGACGCTTCTTGATGCAGCGCTCGCCCATGTCGCGTTCGACGGCTGGTCGTCTCAGACCTTCGAGGCCGCGGTCCGTGACACAAAATTGACGATGGCAGAAGCCAGATTGCTGGCGCCGCGCGGTGCGCTGGATCTGGCCGTTGAGTATCACCGCCGGGGCGACCGTTTGATGGTCGAGCGTTTGCAGCACGCCGACCTGAACGCGCTCCGGTTCCGAGATCGGGCCGCCATGGCGTTGCGTTTCCGGGTCGAGGCAATGGAAAACCGCGAGGCGGTGCGTCGCGCCTCGGCCTTGTTTGCGCTTCCGAACCATGCCGCCGAAGGCGCGCGGCTGGTCTGGGAAACCGCGGACCACGTCTGGACAGCGCTCGGCGACGATTCAGACGATCTGAACTGGTACACCAAGCGCGCCACGCTGTCCGGCGTCTGGGCGGCGACAGTTCTCTACTGGCTGGGTGATGACAGCGCGGGCCACGCCGATACTACAGCCTTCATTGACCGGCGGATCGAAGACGTGATGCGGATCGAAAAGGTCAAAGGCAGGCTGCGCGAAAGCCCCCTGACCAAACCTTTGATGGACTTGCAGGCGAGATTGTTCAGGAAAGTCCGCGTGCCCGACATGTCGCACCTGGATGATCTGCCAGGGCGCTGGCAGGGACCGCGCTAGGGCTTTCGCTTCCGCCAGTCTCATGCTTTCTGTGGCCTGGTTCTCAGGGAGGTTATCCATGTCCGAGACGATGCGCGCAGTGGAGATTTCCGGACCAGGCGGACCGGAAGTCCTGCGCCTGACGACGCGGGTTCGACCTGTGCCAGGTCACGGTGAGGTTCTGATCCGCGTGGCCTATGCCGGCGTAAACCGTCCCGATGCGCTGCAGAGGGCCGGAAACTATGCTCCACCGAAGGGTGCGTCCGATCTGCCGGGACTGGAAGCGTCGGGCGTTGTCGAGGCGTTGGGGACAGGTGTCTCGGGCTGGTCCGTCGGCGACACGGTCTGCGCGCTTCTTCCGGGCGGAGGGTATGCCGAATACGCCGTCGCTCCCGCCGCGCATTGCCTTCCCGTGCCTCGCGGGATGGATCTCGAGAAGGCTGCATGTCTTCCGGAGACCTACTTCACCGTTTGGACCAATGTCTTCATGCGAGGCGGCCTGAAGGCGGGTGAGTCTTTTCTGGTCCACGGCGGCACAAGTGGGATCGGGACGACCGCGATCCAGTTGGCGCATGTCATGGGCGCACGTGTCTTCGCGACAGCGGGGTCGGACGACAAGGCGCGGGTCTGCGAGTCTCTTGGCGCCGAGCGGGGGATCAACTATCGCACCGAGGATTTCGTCACCGTGCTGCGTGAAGCGGGCGGCGCGGACTTGATCCTGGACATGGTGGGCGGGGACTATATCCCCCGTGATCTGAAAGCACTGAAGGACGATGGACGGCTTGTGTTCATCGCGTTCCTCGGTGGTCCAAAGGTCGAAGTGAACTTTGCAGAGATCATGATCCGACGATTGACGCTGACCGGATCGACGCTGCGCCCGCAATCTGTGGCGGCGAAGGCGGCCATTGCCGAGGCCTTGCGGGCCAATGTCTGGCCGCTGTTAGAAGCGGGGCGGATCGCGCCGGTGATGGATCGCACGTTTGCGCTTGAGAATGCCGCCGAGGCGCACCGGGCGCTGGAAGCCGACCATATCGGCAAGATCGTTTTGCAGGTGAGGGACACGGATGACTGAGACCAACGCAATCCCGCAGATGGGCTTCGGCACATGGCGGCGCAGCGGGCAGGAATGTATCGACATGGTGACCGCCGCCCTCGACATCGGCTATCGCCATATCGACACCGCGCGCATGTACGACAACGAAGTCGAGGTCGGACGGGCCATCCGTGAAAGCTCCGTGCCCCGCGATCAGGTATTTCTGACTACAAAAGTCTGGCACGATTCGCTTGCCGCAGGACAGGTCATGTCTTCCGCCAAAGGCTCGCTGGAGCAGCTGGGCCTCGACCACGTCGACCTTCTGCTCATCCATTGGCCCTCGCCGGACGAAGCGATTCCGGTCGCGCGCTACGTCAGCGAGTTGGCCGAGGTCAAGGCGGCCGGCCTGGCCCGCCACATCGGCGTGTCGAACTTCAATCGCAGACAGGTCGACGCGGCGGTGGCAGCCATCGGGGCCGACCAGATCGCGACAAACCAGGTGGAGCTGAACGTGTTCTTCCAGAACCGGCCCATAGCCGAGCATTGCCGGGGGCTCGGAATTCCGATGACCGCCTATATCCCCTTGGCGAAAGGGGATGTCACGGGAAATGCGGTTCTGTCCGAGATCGGGGCGCAGCACGACGCGACCCCGGCGCAGATCGCACTGGCCTTTCTTCTGCACGAAGGCCACGTCGCGATCCCGTCATCGTCGAAACGCGCCCGGCTGGAAGAGAACTACGCGGCTTCGGAGATATCGCTCGGCAACGAGGATATGGTTCGACTGCGCGCGCTCGACACCAGCGTGCGACGTGTCGATCCCGCATGGGCCCCGGACTGGGACGCGGCTTAACGCACCGGATCGAACAGGGCGTCCTGCATCCGGCAATCGCGGTCCACGCCATCCCCGCAAGCGGTCGGCTCAAGGTCGCGCGTCAGGCAGATTCGAGCCTCCTGGATCCGGCCGGCCTTGCAGGTGATTGTGATCTGATCGGGCGCAAGCGTCGGATTGGCCTCCAGAAACGCATCTTCGACGACCGAGGCGGGCAGGCGGACTGCTTTCTCCAGCCTCCGAAAGATCTCCGGGCGCGTTATGCCGCCATAGGCCTCGCGGGCCAGGCGGAAGTAATTCTCGGATGAAAGACCTGTGCAGCGCCCGTGCTTGTTCCACTGGTGCCAGGCGTTGCCCGACGTTCCGAACAGAGCGGCCTCGGCCTCTGTGTCGGATCGCGACGGGTTCCGCTCGGAGGTGCGGCAATAGCTGGGCCAACCGGAGTCGTACTGCGGCCACAACCCGTGCAGCACCCAGTCAAAATCGGCTTCGGCGTTGCATTGCGGCGACCGACGTGCGTCCCCCTCCAGCGCACACCACGTGGGCGACCAGGAGAGCGAGAGCACGTAATAATCGAAATCACCGGCACGTTCGCCCTCGGCAAGAGCAAACCCTGCAGATCCAAGCAGAACAAAAAGCCAACGCATTTTCTCTTCCCTCTTTGCACAAGCGCGACTATATAGCCGCCAACTTCCCCGAAAACGAGGATGTGGTCCAACGGACCGGCCGTTTTCCCGGCGCGGGAAAGATATGTCAGGAGACGAGCACATGAACAAACCGATCATGGCCAAAGCCACCGCCGTCTGGCTTGTGGACAACACGACGATAAGCTTCAGGCAGATCGCCGATTTCTGTGGTCTGCACGAGCTTGAAGTCCAGGGCATCGCGGACGGCGACGTGGCCGCGGGCGTGAAGGGTTTCGACCCGGTGACCAACAACCAGTTGACCCAGGAAGAAATCGAAACCGCCGAGAAGAACCCGTCTCATGCGTTGAAGCTGAAGTACAACGCCGCCGCAGTGGGCGAGGAAAAGCGCCGCGGACCCCGTTACACACCGCTGTCCAAACGCCAGGACCGTCCGGCGGCCATCCTCTGGCTTGTCAAGTTTCATCCCGAACTGACGGATGGTCAGATCTCGAAGCTGGTCGGCACTACCAAGCCGACGATCCAGTCGATCCGCGAACGCACGCATTGGAACATCGGGAACATCCAGCCGGTCGATCCGGTGGCGCTTGGCCTGACCAAGCAGACCGAACTGGACGCCGCCGTGCAGAAGGCCGCGTCCAAGAAGGCGCGCGATGGCGTGGTGATGTCAGATGACGAGCGCCGAAAGCTCGTGTCCACCGAGCAGTCTTTGGGCATGGAAGACGAGCCAAGAATTCCGACTGCGATTGCCGGTCTTGAGACTTTCACTCTGAGCAGTCCTGACGACGACGAGGAAGATCAGAAGACACCCGATGCGGAAAGCTTCTTCAACCTTCCAAATGACGCCGACGAAGACGACGATGACGATTGAGTCCTGAAGTTCCCTCGGCTGCCACAGAACCCCGGCCATCGGTCGGGTTTTTTGTTTGCGGTCGTCGGGAATGGCCGCGTCGCCAAGCGTCGCGCGTCGGATCAGACGGCTTTCCGAGCGCGCAGGGCGGCGCTGATTGTGCCATCGTCAAGGTAGTCCAGTTCGCCACCAACGGGCACGCCCTGGGCCAGAGATGTCACCTTTACGCGCGATTCAAGCTGGTCGGCGATATAATGCGCGGTGGTCTGACCGTCGACGGTGGCATTCAGGGCCAGGATGACCTCCGTGATCTCCTCGCCGGCCACGCGGTCGAGCAGCTTCGGGATGCGCAGCTCTTCAGGTCCGACGGCATCCAGGGCGGAAAGCGTTCCGCCCAGAACGTGATAGCGCCCCTTGAACACACCGGCGCGCTCCATCGCCCAGAGATCGGCCACGTCCTCGACGACGCACAACTCGCCATTGGCGCGCTTGTTGCTTTCGCAGATCTCGCAGAGATCCGCCGTGCCGATGTTGCCGCAGTTGAGGCACTTGCGCGCCGTTTCGGCCACGCGGGTCATCGCGCGGGCCAGCGGCACCAGAAGCTGGCTGCGCTTCTTGATCAAGTGCAGCACCGCGCGACGGGCCGAGCGGGGGCCGAGGCCGGGAAGCCGGGCCATCATCTCGATCAGCGTTTCAAGCTCGCTTGCCGGTTTCACGGCGCTTCTCCCGGCAGTGGAATGCGCTCCACGTCATACCCGGCATCCCGCAGAAGCGCGACCAGCCCCGCCGCTCCCGGCAGATGGGCAGCCCCCACTGCGATGAAAGCGCCGCCCGAAGCTAGGTCATCCGCCGTCCGTTCAACGAACCGCGCGTTGCGCAATTCCAGAAGGTATTCGTCGGTCAGCTGCAACATGTCGAGGCCCCGGGCGCCGTACACCTGCTGCTGGTAGTCATAGTCCCAGACCTGCATCAGGCCCAGCCGTCCCGCGAGGTAGAGCGCGAAGGACGTCGAACGCTCGGCGTTCGTCTCCATCGGCTTGAGGTAGGCGGCATAGGTGCCGACGATGGCTTCCGCGGTTTCTGGACGCTCGTTGAGGTCGGTGATGAACTCGTCGGGGTCTTCGAGGCTGAGGATCTCTGCGCCCGCGATGCGGCCCAGAAGCTGAACGTAGTCGTCCTGCACCGGAAGGACGCCTTGGGAGAAGTCCTCGCAAGGGTCCGACAGCAGCATTTCCGCGATACCCGGCACCGACAGAAGCATGTCGACATCGTCGGTCCAGCCCAGCTCCAGCGCCCGGTCTCGAATCCAGAACGAGACCTCGTCCGGCAGACCGACGATGGTGCCGTCGCCCGGCGTGAAGGCAAAGGGATCGCTGGCGTCCTTGTAGCGACCTTCCATCATCTGTGCATCGCGGAAGGCGTCGCGGCTCTTGAAGGTGTAGTCCACCTCGACCGCAACGACGCGTGCGGCGGAGATGGCTTCGGTCACCGCCACGGGCAGGGACAGGATCAGCGGATCGGCGCTGTGGAACGTGCCCCAGAGGTGCGAGACCGCGCCGTCGGGTGAGGTGATCCGCCAGAAGCGGCCGGTCGCGTTGGGGATCTCCGAGACCTGTGCCTCCAGCGCCTCGAGGCCTGTCGGTTCGAAAACATCGGCCACGATTTCCGGCGTGTCGACGGAGCAGACTTCGGCACTTGCCCAATCCTGGGCCGACGCCCCCGTTGTCCAGAGTGCCAGGGTTGCAAGGATCGGAAGAAGCGACCTGGTCATGGCTGTCAGAACGGAAGTTTCATGTCGGCCGGAAGTCCCATGCTTTCTGTAAGCTTGCGCATCTCGTCCTGTGCCTTGTCCGAGGCGCGCGACTGCGCGTCCTTGATCGCGGCCAGGATCAGGTCTTCGACAACTTCCTTTTCGTCCGGCTTGAAGATGGACGGGTCGATGTCCAGCCCGATCAACTCGCCCTTGGCGGTTGCCGTCGCCTTGACCAGACCAGCGCCCGACTCTCCGGTGACCGTCATCGAGTGCAGGTCTTCCTGAAGGGCCGCCATTTTGGTCTGCATTTCCTGGGCGGCCTTCATCATCTTGCCCATGTCGCCCAGTCCGCCCAATCCTTTGAACATCTCGATCTCCTTGTCGCAGGTGTTGTGTCAGAGATACGTGCCGCATCGCTTGCGGACAAGTCGGGTGTTGCCACGATCTGCGCGTTGATCCGCCGGAGCGGCAGTGTTCCCCGCCGACGCTCAAGGGGTTTTCAGGACGACAAGGGGATCAGCCGTCTTCGAAAGGATCCCATTCGTCTTCGACTTCGGCCAGCGCGTCCGACGCAGCCATCGCCGCGATGTCTTCGGGGGTCTTGAGGTCGCCGATCTGCGCAGCGGGAAAGGCCTCGAGGATAGCGGCGACGATGGGCGTTTCTTTCGCCGCGGAACGCAGTCGGGACTTCTCTGCGTCGCGAGCCTCGAAGATGGTCGGCGCGCCGGGCGCATTTGCGATGGTGACCGTCCAGCGCACGCCGGTCCAGCTTTGAAGCCGTGACCCAAGTCGCTGGGCGAGGTCCGAGGCAGCGTTGTGCGACGGCTCGAACTCGATCCGTCCGGGCTGGTAGGCGACCAGACGCACACCGCCTTCGACCTCGACCAGCAGCTTGACGTCTCGGTTGGCGCGGATCAGGTCGACGACGTATTGGAACGTCGGGAAACGGGCGAGCGCGCTGTCGGGCGCCTGTGCCGTGGCGGTCTGGGCACCGGACGCGCTGACGCCGCCCGGAGACGACATGGGGACCGTGCGGCTTGCAACCGCTTCGGCGCCGGACGCGGCGGACCGGCCAGTCCCGCCTCCGCCGCCCGGAGGCACAGAGGGCGGGTCCATCTTCGAGAGCTTCGCCACCAGATCGCCGGGTGTCGGCATGTCGGCCACGTGCGTCATGCGGATCACGGCCATCTCGGCGGCCATCATCGCGTTGGGCGCACTGGCGACCTCTTCGAGGGCTTTGAGCGCCATCTGCCACATGCGCGTCAGGACCGACATCGCGAGCTTGTCAGCCATTTCGCGCCCCCGCGCCCGTTCATCGGGTCCGACGGTGGGATCGTCGGCGGCTTCGGGCGTGATGCGAATGACGCTGATCCAGTGGGTGATCTCGGCGATGTCTCGCATGACAGCCATCGGATCGGCGCCGTCGGCGTACTGGGAGGAAAGCTCGGTCAGGGCGCCAGCCGCGTCGCCCGACATGATCATGTCGAAGAGATCCAGCACCCGGCCCCGGTCCGCCAACCCAAGCATGGCGCGCACCTGGTCGGCGGTCGTCTCTCCCGCACCGTGGCTGATCGCCTGGTCGAGAAGCGACGTCGCGTCGCGGGCCGAGCCCTCGGCTGCGCGGGTGATCAGCGCAAGCGCCTCGTCGGTGATCTGCGCACTTTCGGCGGAGGCGATGCGGCGCAGGAGCGCGATCATTACCTCTGGTTCGATCCGGCGCAGGTCGAAGCGCTGGCAGCGTGACAGGACCGTC
>CAZRNL010000109.1:0-9228 GCA_964601395.1 uncultured Silicimonas sp.
CTGCGCCTGCTGTGCCGCACCCTGCCCCCTCCACCACACCCACCGTCACCAGCCTGGCGCCCGACCCTGCCGTACTGGCCGCCATTGAGGCGCACAAGTCCATCGGGCCGCTGGTGGTCAACCCGCCGATCATCGTCGACGCCGCGGAACTGGTGACGGCGACGGTGCCGGCGGCGGAGCGCGTGCGCTTTCTGAACAGTGGCACCGAGGCGGTGATCATGGCGGTGCGCTATGCGCGAGCGTTCACCGGGCGCAGCCACGTGGTAAAGTTTTTCGGCCACTACCACGGCCAGCACGATCAGTTTCTGGCCGGCCTCGGCGCGTCGCCCGATCCGTTCGGCGCGGGGGTGCCGGCCGCAACCATCAGCAACACGCTGCTGGCTAGATTCGGCGATCTCGACGGGCTGGAGCGGCTTCTGGCCTCGAATCCGGATACCGCCGCGGTGATCCTCGATCCGGCCATGCATGCCGGGGGCCTCTGGGGCAGCAAGCGCGAATTTCTGGAAGGAATGCGCGCCCTGACGGAGCGTCTGGGCATCGTCCTGATCTTCGACGAGGTGATCACCGGCTACCGGCTCGCGCTGGGCGGCGGCCAGGACTATTACGGCGTGACGCCCGATCTGACGACGCTCGGCAAGGCCATCGCCGCCGGCGGCAAGCTGGCGGCGGTGACCGGGCGCGAAGAAATCCTGCGCGTCGTGGATCCGCATGCGCCGCCCGGTACGCCGAAGGTATTCCAGTCCGGCACCGCGAACGATGGCACCGCCGCCATCTCCGCGGCGCTGGGGGCAATCCCGACCTACCAGGCGCTCATCGCCGAGGGCGGCTATGAGCACCTTTTCACGATCGGTGAAACCCTGGCGGAAGGAATACGTCAGGCGTTCTCGTCGCGCGGCATTCCGTGCCACGTCAACCAGTTGGGGCCGATGCTGCAGCTGTTCCTGTCGGCTGAAGAGGCGAGCTTCGAGCGCTATGCGCAGCTGGACATGGCGGCGCTGTCGCTGTTTTTCACAGCCCTGATCAATGAGGGCATCATCCTGACGCTGCCGACATCCAACCACATCTACCTGTCCTTCGAACACAGCCAGGACGACATCGCGCTGATCGTCACGAAGGTGAACGAAGTATTGGACAAGTACGACTTCAAGTCGCTGAGTTAGCCGCCGGCACCGGCGACGCCAAAGATCAACAGCAGGCGCTGGCAGGAATCCTTATATGAAAGAAACAAAGATTTCCGAACTGGACCGGCTTTTCAAGGCCCAGAAGCAGGCGTTCGCCGCCGATCGCTATCCAGCGCTGGAGGCCCGACTAGAGCGCCTGCAGCAGCTCGACCGGATGATGATTGCCTACCGCGAACCAATGCGGGAGGCCCTGAGCGCGGATTTCAATTCGCATCACCCCTTGGTCACCGACCTGTTCGAGAGCGGAGCGATCATCGCGCGCAGCCGCTATATCCAGTCGCAGCTGGCAGGCTGGATGGCGCCGGAGATCCGCGAGCTCAACCCGATGGTGCACGGCTCGTCAACGGCGCGGGTCGTGTATCAACCCAGGGGCGTGATCGGCAACATCTCGCCGTGGAATTTTCCGGTCGAATGCGCGCTGGTGATGATCGGTGACATCCTCGCCGCCGGCAACCGGTCCATCATCAAGACTTCGGAGCTCGCGCCGGCGACCGCAGAGGTGGTGGCCGCGGCGGTCGCCGAGTACTTCGACGAAGACCTGCTGGCCGTGGTAACCGGCGGCGTCGGGCTGGCGCAGTACTTCGCGTCCCTCCCGTGGGATCACCTCGTCTACACCGGCTCCACGAAAGTCGGCCGGCTGGTCATGGAAGCGGCGGCGAAGAACCTGACCTCGGTGACACTGGAGATGGGCGGCAAGAATCCGGTCATCTTCGCCGCGGACGGCCTGGAGCCGGCGCTGGTCGAGCGCTTTCTGTATTTCCGCGTGTTCAAAGGGGGGCAGGTCTGCACCTCGCCGGATTACGTCCTGGTGCCGGAAGCGAGCCTTGCCGACTGGGTCGAAAAAGCCAAAGCCGCGTGGTCCGGCATGTACCCGTACTACGTCGGCCACCCGGAAGCGACCGGCGCGGTCAACGACCATCACTTCAACCGTGTCATGGGTTACGTCGAAGAGGCACGCGAGCGCGGCGTGGAGGTGATCTCGCTCAACGGCGACGAACCGGACCCGGCGCGGCGGCAGATTCCCATGTATGTGATCATCGATCCTCCTGAAGATGTGCAGTGCATGCAGGAGGAAATCTTCGGACCGGTCACTCCGGTCAAGCCCTACCGCGATATCGACCAGGCAATCGATTACGTCAATGCCCGCCCCGAGCCGCTCGCTTGCTACCTGGTGACGCGGGACGATGCGCTGGCGGACAAGGTCGCCCTGCAGGTCACGAGCGGCGGCATGGGCGTGAACGTGTTTGGCTTCCAGGCCGCCGACCCTACTCTGCCGTTCGGCGGGGTCGGCCCCAGCGGCATCGGCTGCCATTCGGGCCGCGAAGGATTCCTCAATTACTCGCACGCCAAATCGATGTTCAACTGCGCCGATGACGATGCACTGATGGTCGCGATCAAACCGCCCTATGGCGAGATGACCCAAGCCTTCGCCGACGCGGTGTTCACGCCGGCCGAGTGAGCCGGCGGACGGCTCGCGAGGCGCGGCACGTATGAACGGCGCGACCAACCCGCTGTCGCAACGCGGACGCGTGGCGCTGGTTACCGGCGCGGCGGGTTGCATCGGCCGCGCGATCGCGGTCGCGCTGGCGGCGCAGGGCGCGCGGGTGATAGCGACAGACCGTGCCGAGGGCGCGCAGTTCTGGACGCCGGCGCCGCTGGCTCGAGCAGCTGGTGCTCGATGGCCGTAGCTTTTCTCACCTTAACGACTTTGCGGAGGAGAACAAGACGTGAAGGACGCCGTTATCGTCGCCACCGCCCGCACGCCCATCGGCCGGGCGTTCCGCGGCGCCTACAACGCGACCCCGGCGCCGACGCTGACCGGGCATGCGATCGCCGCGGAAGTCGAGCGCTCGGGCGTGGCGGCCGATGAGATCGAAGATGTCGTGGTTGGCTGCGCCTTGCAGCATGAGCATCGGCAGTGCGCATCAGGCATGATGGCCACCGCCACGGCAGCCCGCCAGGTCATTCTCGAGGGCATGCCAGCGGTCGTCGCGGCGGGCGTCGAATCGGTCAGCCTGGTGCAGAACGAGGCGTTCGGCCTGGTGGAGAAAGACCAGGACGAAGCCGTCAGGGGTAGTTGCCCGGACGCTTACATGCCCATGCTCAAAACCGCGGAGGTCGTCGCGCAGCGCTACGGTGTCAGCCGCGAGGCGCAGGACGAGTACGCGCTGCAGAGCCAGCAGCGCACGGTGGCGGCGCTGGCGGCGGGGCGCTTCGACGCGGAGCTGGCGCCGCTGCCGACGACGAAAATCGTCATCGACAAGGAAACGCGGGAAGCTTCGCGCGAGCAGGTTCACCTGTTGAAAGACGAGGGCAACCGTCCGGATACTGCGCTGGCCGGCCTGCAGGCGCTGCAACCGGTGCTCGATGGCGGCTGTATCACCGCCGGCAATGCCAGCCAGCTGTCGGACGGCGCCTCGGCCTGCGTGGTCATGGATGCCGCTGTGGCCGAACAGCGCAACAACGAGCCGCTGGGCATTTATCGCGGCGTAGCGGTGGCTGGCGTAGAACCGGACGAAATGGGTATCGGCCCGGTCTACGCGGTGCCGAAACTGCTCAAGCGCTTCGGACTGAACATGGACGATATCGATCTCCGGGAGCTAAACGAAGCGTTCGCGGTGCAGGTCATTTACTGCCGCGACCGCCTCGGCATCCCGAACGAAAAGCTCAACGTCAACGGCGGCGCCATTTCCATCGGCCATCCGCACGGCATGTCTGGCAACCGGATGGTCGGACACGCATTGCTCGAGGGCAAGCGGCGAGGTGCGAGGTTCGTCGTCTGCACGATGTGCGTCGGCGGCGGTATGGGCGCTGCGGGGCTGTTCGAAGTCGTATGACCGAAGCCGGACCTGCAGCCGGACCGTGTCTGGACTGAACCTTCATGACAAAAACCATAAGCCGCCGGGATCTGGACTTTCAGCTTTACGAGGTGTTGAACATCGGTTCGCTCTGCGAACGGGCATACTTTTCCGAACACGAGCCGGACGTATTCGGACCGATGCTCGATTCGGCCGAGAGCATCGCCTACGACCATTTTCTGGCCTGCAACGCCGCAGGTGACAGGGGCATGGCAGAGCTCAAAGACGGTAGAGTCGAAACGATCAACGAAGCGAAACTCGCCCTGGAGACCATGTTCGAGGCCGGCTTCGCCGCCGCGAGCCTCGACGCTGAGCGCGGCGGCCTGCAGCTACCTATTACGGTCGCCAATGCGTGCATGGCGGTATTCCAGTCTGCCAACATCGGCCTTTGCGGACCGGTGCTATTGACCGTAGGCGTTGCCAACCTGATAGACAGCTTCGGTTCTCCGGAGCAGAAAGAAACCTACATTCCCGGTCTCCTGAGCGGAAGGTATCTCGGTACGATGTGCCTTTCCGAGCCGCATGCCGGCTCGTCGCTGACGGACATTCGGACGAAGGCCCATCCGAACGATGACGGGACCTACCGGCTGGTTGGGAACAAGATGTGGATCACAGGCGGCGAACACGAGCTCAGCGAGAACATCATCCACATGGTGTTGGCGAAGATCCCCGGCGGACCGCCGGGCGTCAAAGGCATATCGCTGTTCATCGTGCCCAGATTTCACCTCGAGGCCGATGGGAGCCGGGGCACCCCGAACGACGTTACCCTGGCGGGCCTGAACCACAAGATGGGTCAGCGGATATCGCCCAACTGCGTGCTGAACTTCGGGGACAATGGTGACTGTACCGGCTTCCTGGTCGGCGAGCCGCACCAGGGCCTGCGATACATGTTTCAGCTCATGAACGAGGCTCGCATCGCCGTGGGCGTTTCGGCGGTCGGCGCCGGCTACGCCGGTTTTCTGTATTCCCTCGACTACGCACGCGAGCGGGCGCAGGGCCGCTCGCCCGACGACAAGGATCCCACCACGCCGATGGTTCCCATCATCCGGCACACGGACGTCAAGCGCATGCTGCTGGCGCAGAAAAGCTACGTGGAGGGGGCGCTGACGCTCTGCCTGTATGCATCGTCATTGGTCGACGAGATCAAGTCGAATCCGGACGAGGCTGTACGGCACGCTTCACACCTGCTGCTGGAAATCCTGATCCCCATCGTCAAGGCCTGGCCGTCGGAGTGGTGCCTCGAGGCCAACAAGCACGCGATACAGATCCTCGGCGGCTATGGCTATACGCAGGACTACCCCGTGGAGCAGCTCTACCGGGACAACCGCCTGAACATGATTCATGAGGGTACCAATGGCATTCACGGAATCGATCTGCTCGGGCGGAAGATCCAGATGGAGAACGGTGCAGCCTTCCGGATATTGATTGCGGAAATCGAGAAGACTGTGGGAGCGGCGCGGCAATACGGGGCACTTGGGCGCTTCGCCGACGACCTGCAGCGCGCCATGAACCAGGTAGCGGACACGACGGCGACACTTTCGTCCGCGGCTGCCGCGGGAAAAACCGCAATCTTCCTCGCGAACTCCTCGGTCTATCTGGACATGTGCGGTACGCTGGTGATCGCGTGGATGTGGCTGATGCAGGCAGTGGCCGCACAGCGGGGCCTGGCTGATGCGGACGAAGCGGATCGGCATTTCTACGACGGCAAGCTGCGAGCGTGCGAGTATTTCTTTCGCTGGGAACTGGCCAGAACCGGTTTTCAGGCCGAACGACTGGCGACGTTGGATACGACCTGCCTGGACATGCCCGAAGCGGCTTTTTCGCTCTAGCGTGGGAGCTCTGGGAATGTCAGACCGCTGTGCAACAGAGGTATTAGCGTGAATTTCGAATATCCGAGTAGAACAGAAGAACTGCGCGAACGCCTCACGACGTTCATGGAAGACGACATCTACCCGCGGGAAGCGGAGTACCGTGACTACCTGGCCTCGGCAGAGGATCCCTGGCACACTCCGCCGATCATCGATGAACTCAAGGTCAAGGCGAAGCGGGCTGGTCTGTGGAACCTCTTCCTGCCGAAAAGCCATGCCGGGGTGAACGGGCTCACGAATCTGGAATACGCCCCGCTCGCCGAAATCATGGGGCGGGTGCTGTGGGCCGCAGAGGTGTTCAACTGCAACGCACCGGATTCGGGAAACATGGAAACGCTGCTGCTGTACGGCAGCGAGGCGCAGAAAGAACGCTGGCTAGCGCCGCTGCTTGAGGGCGAAATCCGCTCCGGGTTCGCCATGACCGAGCCGCATAATGCCTCCTCGGACGCAACGAACATCTCATGCTCTATCGAACGAGACGATGACGAATACGTCATCAACGGGCGGAAGTGGTATACCACCGGAGGGATGCGTGACACCTGCCGAATCCTGATCGTCATGGGTAAATCGGATCAGGACAACCCGGACCGCCACAAGCAGCAATCGATGATCCTGGTGCCGAAGGACACGCCCTGGGTGCGAATCGTCCGTCACGTGCACACCTTCGGCTACAACGACGCGCCTTTCGGTGAGCCGGAAATCCTGTTCGAGAACGTGAGGGTACCGGTCGAAAACATGCTGCTCGGTGAAGGGCGAGGTTTCGAGATAGCGCAGGGCCGATTGGGTCCGGGACGTATTCATCACTGCATGCGGCTGATCGGATGCGCACAGCGTGCCCTGGAATTGGCCTGCGTGCGCGTCGAATCCCGCTCGACCTTCGGACGCAGATTGAGTCAGCACCAGTCCATCCGCGAGGAGATCGCAGAAGCCTTTTGCGACATCGAGCAAGCCCGACTGCTGACGCTGATGGCCGCGGACCGAATGGACATGTATGGGAACAAGGAGGCCCGCGATCTGATCGCGGCAATCAAAATCACTGCGCCGCGCATGGCCTGCAGAGTGATCGACAGGGTGATTCAAATGCACGGCGGTGCCGGTCTGACCGAAGATTTCTTTCTGGCCGAGGCCTACAACTACGCACGGCAGATCCGGCTCGCCGACGGACCGGACCAAGTGCACATGATGGCGCTCGGCAAGCAGGTAATCGGGCGCTACTGCCAGCCGGGTCGGTGACCATGAAAACGATTCACCGCAAGGGCCTGAATGACTACCTGGCGCAGCATATTGCGAATTTCGGCGTGCTGCAGGAGGTCGAGAAGTTCGCCGGAGGCCAGTCGAACCCGACCTATCTTCTGACGACGAGCACCGGACGTTACGTCCTGCGCAGCAAGCCGCGCGGCGAGCTGCTGAAATCGGCGCATGCCGTGGACCGGGAATTCCGCGTCATTCGCTCGCTCGAACAGACCGATGTGCCGGTTGCCCGCGCCCTCCTCCTCTGCGAGGACGAGGCCATCACCGGCAGCATGTTTTACGTGATGAGCTACGTCGAAGGCCGAATTTTCTGGGATCCGGCGCTGCCGGACCTACCGAAAACGGTCCGCGCGGACTACCACCGGGACCTCATCAGCACGCTGGCGGTCATACACAACGTTGACGTACATGCGGTCGGCTTGGCGGATTACGGACGGCCTGGCGACTACTTCCAGCGACAAATCGGCCGATGGACGAAGCAATACAAGGCGAGCGAAACCTCGTCTATCGGCCCGATGGAAGAGCTGATCGGCTGGCTGCCGGCCCATGCCCCGCGGGACGACGGACAACTTTGCCTTATCCACGGGGATTACCGCATTGATAACGTGATTTTCCATCCCGAGCGGCCCGAAGCGCTGGCCGTCCTCGATTGGGAGCTGTCCACGCTCGGCCATCCCCTCGCCGACCTCGCGTATTTCTGTATGTGTCTGCGGCTGCCCCCGGAAGGCGACGTACGGGGCTTGGCCGGTAAAGATCGTGCGGCGCTGGGGATCCCTGATGAACAGAGCATCGTCCGCCAGTACTGCGAGTCGCGAGGCGTCCCCGCGATAGGCAATTGGGCATTCTATCTGGCGTTAAGTTTCTTTCGAATGGCGTCGATTTGCCAGGGGGTCTACAAGCGCGCGCTGGACGACAACGCGTCGAATGAAAAAGCACACGAGATCGGCAGACTGGTAGAGCCGCTCGCGGCCTCCGGTGTGGCACTCATCGACTGATCCCGGAGAAACACAACGTATGACGACGACTTTGTTCGATCTGACCGGCAGGACCGCCCTGGTGACCGGCGCCAGCCGGGGAATTGGCGAAGAAATAGCGCGTTTACTCGCCGAACAGGGTGCACACGTGATCGTGTCGAGCCGTAAGCAGGAAGCGTGCGAGGCCGTAGCGAAGTCGATACGGGACAGCGGTGGCACGGCCACCGCTTTCGCCTGTCACTTAGGCAGGCTGGAAGACATCGAAACGATCTTCCGACAGGTACAGGATCAGCACCCGGGGCTGGATATTCTGGTCAACAACGCAGCGGCCAACCCGTACTACGGCCATATCGTCGACACCGACATCGACGCCTTCAACAAGACGGTGGAGGTCAATATCCGCGGTTATTTCTATATGTCTGCAAATGCGTGCAAGCTGATGAAGCAGAACGGGGGCGGCACCATCGTGAACGTTGCGTCGGTCAATGGTGTCAGGCCTGGCGACAAGCAGGGCATTTATTCAATCACGAAGGCGGCCATCATCAACATGACCAAGGCTTTCGCCCTCGAGTGCGGCCCGGACCGCATCCGCGTGAACGCGCTGCTGCCCGGGCTTACTGACACGAAATTCGCGAGTGCGCTCACCGGCAACGAGGCAGTACTCAAGAACTGGCTGGAGAACATCCCGCTCAGGCGCTACGCCCAACCCTCCGAAATGGCCGGCACGATCCTTTACCTCGTTTCCGATGCATCGAGTTTCGCCACCGGAGCCTGTTTCACCGTCGACGGTGGATATCTGATCTGATGACGAACCTTTTCGATCTCACCGGCAAGTCCGCGGTAATCACCGGCGGCAACGGCGGAATCGGTGTCGCGATGGCAAAAGCGCTGACTGATTCCGGCTGCGCGGTCAGCATCTGGAGCCGCAACCCGGAAAAAACGAAACGCGCAATCCGCGAGCTTCAGACCACCGTACGGCGCGTACATTTTTCGATCTGCGACGTGTGTGTGGCGAATTCCTATTTTCCGCATAACCCGGGACAAAATCACAGCCTTGTAATGCGGAATCCACTTGTTACGATGTCGACGTCATGCG
>CAZRNL010000110.1:0-9215 GCA_964601395.1 uncultured Silicimonas sp.
ACAGAAAGAAAGCCTTGGGAATCCCGAATCCGATCAAGGTCGACACGCTCTAGGTGGTACGGGCGGCCGGACTTGAACCGGCACGGGCTTGCGCCCCAGAGATTTTAAGTCTCATGCGTCTACCATTCCGCCACGCCCGCATCGCCAGTCATTGCTTAGGATGACCGGGGGCGCGTCGCAAGCCCCGCCGGACGGGCCTTGCCAACGAGCGGAGTCAGAGTTTTTCGCCTTTTTGCTCTTTCAGCAGGCTGCGTTCGGGCAACCAGGGATTCAAGTCCAGCGCTTCGCGCAATACGTCCTGCGCTTCATCATGTAACCCAAGCCCCATGAGCGTCAGAGCCTTTCCTGCCAGTGCCGCCGCGTGCGTGGGCCGCAGATCGATCGCGCGGTCAAGATCGACCAGGGCGCTCGAGAAATCCTCACGCAGGAAGTTGACGAAGGCGCGCTGGTTATAACCTTCGGCAAAGTCCGGGCAATACTCGGTCAACTTGTCAAAGGCTTCTATGGCATTCAGGAAATCATACGAAGCTCGCGCGCTCATGCCACGATCCAGTAGCGCCTGCGAAACCTCGTCAGGCGCGCGCGACCAGAGCGCCCACAACTCGTTCGAAAGAGCGCGCGCATCCAATTCGGACGTGGCGTCCTGCACCATCTCGAATACGCGCGCTTCATGCGCATCGATGTCCGGCGCCGGGGGACAATCAGCGGCCGCCGCGTGAGCAGCAAGGATCTGGACAAGGACGAGCGCTCTGATCATGGACAAATTTGGCCAGATAATGCGCGGCTCCGTCAAGTCACAAAACCGATATCCTTTACCGCCTGCATCGCCACATGGGTCGAAGTATGCTCGACATGCGGCAAGCTGGAGATCCTTTCTCCCAGAACGAAGCGGTAGCGCGCCATGTCGCGCGTACGGACCTTGAGAAGATAATCGAAGGCCCCCGCGATCATGTGGCACTCCTCGACTTCACCGACCTCGGCCACGGCGCGATTGAACGCGGCCAGTGCCTTCTCGCGCGTATCGTCCAGCTTGACCTCGACGAAGGCCACATGGTCGAGACCCAGCTTCACCGGATCGAGCATCGCCCGATAGCCACGGATCACGCCGCTGTCCTCCAGTTTCTTCAGCCTTGCCTGAACGGGGGTTTTCGAGAGCCCGACCCGACGAGCCAGTTCGGCGACCGGAAGTCGTGCGTCCGACGACAGCGCCGCCAGAAGCTTTTCGTCAATTCGATCGAGCGGAAGAGTGTCATTTGTCACGTCGTGAGCTCGATATATAGTTGGATCGCCCATGAAACTACATCAATTCAGCCGAAACGGCCAGATCGGTGATGATATGCTTCGCGCATGACCCAGATTCCTCACCCCCCGCTCGAAAAATACGCCGACGAAGCCGCGGTGGTGGCTCGCTTGCGGGATGCCGCTTCACTTACGGGCGATGACCTCATCCGGATCGCCGCAAGAGGCGCCGATCTGGTCCGCGCCATCCGCCGCACCGGCAAACCCGGTCTCATGGAGGTCTTCCTGGCCGAATACGGGCTTTCGACCGAAGAAGGCATCGCGCTGATGTGTCTGGCGGAGGCCCTTCTCCGGGTTCCGGATGCAGAGACCATCGATGCCCTGATCGAGGACAAGATCGCGCCGTCCGACTGGGGTCGTCACCTGGGTCATTCCTCCTCGTCACTAGTCAACGCCTCTACCTGGGCGCTTATGTTGACCGGCCGCGTGTTGGACGATGACGAGACAGGGATCACCGGTATCCTTCGCGGAGCCGTAAAGCGTCTTGGCGAACCGGTGATCCGCGCCGCCGCGAAGCAGGCAATGCGGGAAATGGGACAACAGTTCGTCCTGGGCCAGACCATGCCCGATGCCTTGGCGAGGGCGGCGAAAATGGAAGCCAAGGGCTATACATACAGCTACGACATGCTGGGTGAGGCCGCGCGCACAGACGCCGACGCAAAGCGATACCTCAAGGCATACGCGAACGCGATAGGGACGATTGCCAAAACCGCATCGGGCAACGACATCCGGACGCGGCCCGGGATTTCGGTCAAGCTGTCGGCGCTGCACCCATGCTACGACGTCATGCAAAGGGATCGCGTCCTGGAACAACTGGTGCCGCGTTTGCAAGGCCTGCTCCGCGCTGCAGCCCAAGCAAACATTGGCCTTAATATCGACGCGGAAGAAGCTGACAGGATTGAACTTTCTCTCGACGTCATCGAAGCCGCACTTGCAGATCGCGAACTGGATGGCTGGGATGGATATGGCGTCGTGGTTCAGGCCTACGGTCTGCGTGCGGGCGATGTGATCGATCATCTCTATCGGCTCGCAGAGACTCACGACCGCCGCCTTATGGTCCGCCTCGTAAAAGGAGCTTATTGGGACACCGAGGTGAAGCTGGCTCAAGTCCAGGGTATGGAGCGGTTCCCGGTGTTCACCTCGAAAGCGGCGACCGATGTCTCCTATATCGCGAACGCCCGCAAACTGCTGAACATGACTAATCGTCTTTATCCGCAGTTCGCAACCCACAATGCCCATACGGTCGCTGCGGTTCTGGAGATGAGCCGCGACCTTCAATCATTTGAATTTCAACGGCTTCATGGCATGGGAGAACGCCTGCACGATATTGTTCACGAGGCGGAGAGCACACGCTGTCGCATTTATGCGCCCGTGGGGGCACACCGGGATCTCTTGGCATACCTTGTCCGGCGCCTGCTGGAAAACGGCGCCAACTCCAGCTTCGTCAACCAGGTGGTCGACGAGTCCGTACCTCCCGAGGTTGTTGCCGCCGACCCGTTCGCCGCTCTGGGCGGCACACGGCCCGTTCGCAGTGGTGCCGACCTCTACATCCCCGACCGGAGGAACTCGAAAGGCTGGGACCTGACCGATACCGCGTCTCTGGACCGTTTCACCGAGCTGCGCGCACCTTTCCACGGTATTCGATGGGAGGCTGGACCGATTCTGGCCCGCCCGACAACCGGCACGCGGAAGTCTGACATTAGAAATCCTGCTCATCCAGCTGAAATTGTTGGACATCTGACGGAATCAGCGCCAGAGGACGTCGAGAGCGCACTCGTCGCTGCTAGAACGTGGGACGCCACGCCGACGGATCGCGCGCTTATCCTGAACCGCGCCGCGGACCTCTACGAGGACAATTCCGGAGAGATCTTCGCAATCCTCGCACGCGAGGGCGGAAAGACCCCAACCGACGCCGTGGGCGAGTTGCGCGAGGCCGTCGACTTTCTGCGCTACTACGCCACCCTGACCGGGGTCTGCGGCGAACCCGTGGGAACTGTAACCTGCATTAGTCCCTGGAACTTTCCTCTGGCCATCTTCACAGGCCAGATCGCCGGCGCGCTCGCGGCCGGTTGCGCGGTACTGGCCAAACCAGCCGAACAGACACCGCTGATCGCTCATCTCGGCGTCACTCTGATGCATGAGGCGGGAATCCCCCGCGATGTCCTTCAGTTCCTGCCCGGCGACGGCGCCACGATTGGGGCCGCGCTAACTTCGGACGCCCGCGTGGATGCCGTAGCCTTCACCGGCTCGACAGAGACGGCACAGGCGATCCGACGCGCGATGGCGGCAAACCTTGCCCCTGGCGCACCGCTGGTCGCCGAAACCGGGGGACTGAACGCGATGATCATCGATTCGAGCGCGCTCCCGGAGCAGGCAGTCCGCGATGTGGTCGCCTCCGCCTTCCAGTCTGCGGGTCAACGCTGCTCGGCTCTCCGGTGTCTGTATGTCCAGGAAGATATCGCGCCTGCAGTTCGCGAGATGCTTTTCGGAGCGATGGATGAATTGACGCTCGGCGATCCCTGGCATCTCTCGACCAGCGTCGGCCCCGTGATCGACAAGGAGGCCCGCGAGAGCATCATGTCGTACCTAGCGAAGAAGAGCGTCGCAAAGCAGGTCCCGACCCCCGCAACCGGACTGTTCGTTCCGCCAACATTGGTCGATGTTTCTGGAATTCAGGCACTTGAGCGCGAGGTTTTCGGACCGGTTCTGCACTTCGTCACGTTCGGGTCTCATGAGCTTGAGAAGGTGATTTCCGACATAAACGCAACTGGTTACGGCCTGACATTCGGGCTTCATACCCGGATCGACAGTCGCGTTCAGGACATCGTTGAGCAAGTCTGTGCAGGAAACGTCTACGTAAACCGCAACCAGATCGGCGCGGTCGTCGGCACCCAACCCTTCGGTGGCGAGGGACTGTCAGGTACCGGCCCCAAGGCAGGCGGCCCGGCGTATCCGCTTCGGTTTGCCAAATCCGGCGATATCTCCGGCCCATCGGTTCGCGAAATGCCTGGCCCCACCGGAGAAACCAACCGGCTGAGCGTGCTGCCGCGAGCGCCGTTTCTGTGCCTTGGTCCAGGGGAAGAAACCGCTCGCGCCCAAGCCATGGCAGTCCGCTCGCGCGGCGGAAGGGCCGAAGTCACGGCCGATCTCGCTCCCGACCGTCTGTCAGAACGCCAAGGCATCGCCGGGGCGCTTTGGTGGGGCGACGAGGCCTCTGCCCGCGCTTATGGGACCGCTTTGGCCGCTCGAAAGGGACCGATCCTGCCGTTGCTGACCGAAGAGCCACGCCGCTTCGAGGTCACCCACGAACGTCACCTCTGCGTCGACACCACGGCCTCGGGCGGAAACGCGGAACTGCTGGCTGCGGCGTCCGGCGCTTGACCTTTTACTCACAAGCGGGTCGGGTGACGTCATGTTCCCGATCCGCGATCATAACCCGTCCGAACGCACGCCCTATGTCACCTGGGCGCTTATCGTCATCAATGTCGGGATTTTCGTCAGCTACTGGCCGCTGTTCTCGGACGAACGCGCCATCACGAACCTGTTCTACAATTGGGGACTGGTGCCAAGAGGAGCCTCTTTCGAGACCTACCTGACGTCGATGTTCTTGCACGGCGGCCTCATGCACCTCGCCGGGAACATGCTGTTTCTCTGGGTCTTCGGCGACAATATGGAAGACCAGATGGGGCACCTCGGCTTTGCGGTTTTCTACCTTCTCTGCGGTCTGGCAGCGGGCCTCTCGCAAGTGGCCTCTTCACCGGACAGCTTGATTCCGATGGTCGGCGCCTCAGGCGCGATTGCCGGCGTGATGGGGGGGTATTTGCTGCTCTTCCCCAAGGCACGGGTGGATATCCTCATCATACTGATCGTCATATTCCGAATCATCCCCGTGCCGGCCTGGATCGTCCTCGGAGCCTGGTTCGGGCTGCAGGTACTTCAGGGCTCGATGTCTCCAACCGGTTCGGGCGGCGTCGCCTATTGGGCGCATGCGGGTGGCTTTGCAGCGGGTCTGTTGATTACTCTGCCGCTTTGGCGCAGGCGCGGCGGCCCAGTGTTCTGGCGGCGTAACGACGGCCATCCGCCTCACCCCGAGGCGAGCTACAGATCCGTCAGGACAAGCCTTCCGTCCGTCGTGCGCCGCAAGCGCTAGGCCTCAGGACCAGCGTAGAAGCCTGGTGCGCTTGCGAACCGGGCTGAGACCGACGCGGCCCTCGGCGACGCGCGCGGGGTCACGCGCGATCTGCTCAAGCAGAGGATGCGTCTGCCAGCCTTCCAGAACCGCGGGTCGGGCGTCGTGAACAAGCGAAAGACGCAATGCCTTTGCGTCAGCGATCCTGTCCCGAAGCGCACGCGCGCTACGGGCGATGGCCTCCGCCCTTCCGTCGACGAGCGGAATACGCCCCCTCGATTCAAGGTCCGGGACCGCTTGAAGAAACCGGACAAAGGCCGTCGCGTGGCCGAAGTCGCGCACCATGTCTTCGGATTGTTCGACACGGGTGGAAGCGCATGCTCTTGCCGCAACCCACATCAGGCCGGCGCCGGTCGCGCCAAGATAGCGGTCGAAATGAGCCTCGTCTTCGAACGGGTCCCGGTACAGATCCCAACGGCGGGCCTGAACCAGACGATCAAGTGTCGCGGCGCCCTCGCTGTCCAGCACTTCGGCCAGCGGCATTGTCACCTCGTGACGCCGCACCGGCCTTCCCTGCCCGATCTCCTCCAGCACGTCGCGCCACCACTGGAGCCGCATTTCGCCGATCATCGGCTCTGACGTGACCCAGGGCGCGCGTGCGACCTCGACATTGAAGGCGTATATCGGGAACAGGACTCGGCGCGCGTCCACGGGTGCCGCCATCGCAGCGGCAAATCGGTCGGGGTCCCCCCTTGCGACGATATCGGCGCAAGCCTGAAGGCTCATGCAGGACGCACGACGGTCAAGAGATAGCCGGTTTCCGCGCGGTGCTTTCGCCAGGCACGAATTTCCTCTTCGGCCTCGTCCAGAACAGCCGACAAAGCGTCATCCGCTCCCGACCTCAGCGACGCGATCCGTGCCTCCTGTGGGCCGTAGTACGCTTCCCAGCCATCGTCCGCGATGGGTCGGGTCGCTTGGGTGCGGTAGCCGGCGTCATCGACCGCCGAAGCAAGTGCAGCCGATGTCCTGACGTCATCATAGCCCTGCCAGAAGTCCCTGGCACCATCCGACGGCGAAAGAGTGAACCAGGCCGGATGGCTGAAGGTAACGTGACCACCGGGGGCCAACGCCTCGCGCCAGGCGGCAAGCGCCTTTCCGATCCCGACATTGTAAATCGCTCCGGCCGACCAGATGAAATCGAAAGGGCCATCGAGATCCGTCATGTCGCCTGTCCGGACCGTGACCCGGGGACCGCCGAAACGTTCGGCCACTGACCTCGTGAAATCGGCATGCGCGTCGATCGCGGTCAGCCGGCTGTCGGGAACGGCATCCAGCAACGCAGCGATATCGCCGCCCGGGCCGCATCCTGCGTCGCATATTCTCGCGCCGCGTTGAACGCCCGCCTGCCTTATGGCCCACTCGACATCTGCGGCCGAGCCTGGCCCCTCGCGCGGCAGATCGGCGTGAAGCTTGAAGAAGGCCTCGGTCATTCCGCTGCTCTGACGCCACTTTCGTCGCGAACCAACTTCCAGTTGATCGCGTCCAGCAACGCTTCGAACGATGCGTCCACGATATTGGCCGACACCCCCACGGTCGCCCACGCCCGGCCCTCGTCATCGGCGAAGTCGATGATGACGCGGGTAACGGCCTCTGTGCCCCCTTGTGTGATCCTCACCTTGAAGTCGGTCAGCCGCATATCCCCGATGCGATCCTGATGCGGTCCAAGATCCGATTTCAACGCCTGCCAGAGCGCGTTGACCGGTCCGTCGTCCTGCATGTCCTGGGCGTGTTCGTTCTTGAAATAGCTGGTGCGCGGCCCTTCGCGGGTCGAGATTGTCACGACCGCTTCGGATTCGACCACGATCTCGCCCTTCGCGTTGCGCCGGCGCTCCGAAATCACACGATACCGTTCGACCTCGAACAGATCCGGGGCAAGCCCCAACTCGCGCCGTGCCAGCAATTCAAAGCTCGCCTGGGCGCTGTCGTAGGCATAGCCATCGGATTCCTTTTGCTTGACCACTTCGAGGATCCGACCGAGTGCGGCATCTCCCTTCCGGGCCGGAAGCCCCATGTCCGAGAGGCGCTGCAACAGGTTCGCCTGCCCCGCCTGGTTCGACATCGGCACGATGCGGGCGTTTCCGACCTGCCCGGGTTCGATGTGCTCATAGGTCTTCGGATCCTTGACGATGGCGCTCGCGTGCAGGCCCGCCTTGTGCGCAAAGGCCGAGGCCCCGACGTATGGCGCGCTGCGCAGTGGCACCCGGTTCAGGATGTCATCGAGCATCCGGCTGCTGCGCGTAAGCGTGGCCAGGGCCTTCTTTGTGACGCCTATATCGAAGCGGCTGGCATAGGGCTCCTTCAGCAACAGCGTCGGGATCAGCGTCGTGAGATTGGCGTTACCGCAGCGTTCTCCCAATCCGTTCAGCGTGCCTTGAACCTGACGCGCGCCGGCATCGATAGCGGCCAACGATCCTGCCACAGCGTTCCCGGTGTCGTCATGCGTGTGGATGCCCAACCTGTCGCCCGGGATACCCGAGTCGATGACCGTACGGGTGATCACGCCGATCTCGTAGGGCAGCGTGCCGCCGTTCGTGTCGCAAAGCACGACCCAGCGCGCCCCTGCGTCGTATGCCGCCTTCAGGCAGTCCAGTGCGTATGCCGAGTTTGCCTTGTAGCCGTCGAAGAAGTGTTCGGCATCGAACAAGGCCTCGCGCTTCCTTGCTACAAGATGTGCGATACTCTCGCGGATGTTGGCGAGGTTTTCATCAAGTGTGATCCCGAGCGCCTTGGTCACATGGAAATCATGCGTCTTGCCCACAAGACAGACGGCAGGAGTATTCGCGTTGAGAACCGCCGCGAGCACATCGTCGTTGTCGGCCGAGCGCCCCGCACGCTTGGTCATCCCGAACGCTGTGAATGTCGCTCGTGTCTGCGGCCGAGTTTCGAAGAACTCGCTGTCGGTCGGGTTCGCTCCGGGCCAACCTCCCTCGATATAGTCAATGCCAAGGGCGTCCAACGCATTGGCGATCTGTGTCTTCTCGTCGGTCGAAAACTGCACGCCCTGCGTCTGTTGCCCGTCCCGCAGCGTCGTGTCGAAAAGAAAGAGGCGTTCGTGGGTCATTTCAACGCCTCCAGTTTCGACGGATCGAACTCTGGCAACACCTCGGCATGCGGCGCTCCTCCTATCACGCTGAGTTTCAGCCCGGTGTCTTCCAGTTGACCCTTCAGGTCGTCAGCCGCGCCATAATCCCTCGCGTCACGAAGGGCCTGCCAACGCTGCAGAAGCGGCCCGAGCGCCGCCTGCTCGCCCGAGGCGTTGGCCCCTACCATCTGCGTTTCCCGTTCGCGGAACCATTCCACGTCTTCGGCATCGGGCAACCCGATCAGCCGCATCGCGGCCTTGAGATAGGGGGCCGAAAGCGAATTCATCTCGGTCAGAGCCAAATGCGTGTTCAGGTCGTCCGCAATCGCATCAAGCACCCGAGCCGGAACGGTCTTCGCCGCCTCGACACCGTCGGTCTTGCGATACCAGGCCGTCAGGCGCTTTTCGGTCTCCTGACGCTTTCGGTCGGTCCAGTCCATCGGCTTGCGGTAATGCGTCGACAAGAACACAAACCGGACAACGTCACCCGGTATTCCCTTGTCCAGAAGATCCCGCACCGTGAAGAAGTTGCCAAGCGACTTCGACATCTTCTTGCCTTCGACCTGCAGCATCTCGTTGTGCATCCAGACCTGGGCAAATGCCGAATCGGGATGAGCGCACTTCGACTGCGCGATCTCGTTCTCG
>CAZRNL010000111.1:0-3203 GCA_964601395.1 uncultured Silicimonas sp.
GCCGAAGTCCGGCATGAAGAGAGTATCGCCGACGAAAGCGGCGTCGCCGATCACGTAGGTCAGGCAGGCCGGAGTGTGGCCGGGCGTATGCAGCACGTCGCCGCGCAACTGCCCGACGTGAAAGCTGTCGCCCTGCTTGAACAGTTTGTCGAACTGGCTTCCGTCGCGCTGGAATTCGGTGCCCTCATTGAAGACCTTGCCGAACGTATCCTGGACCACGGTGATTTTCTCGCCGATGCCGATCTTTCCGCCAAGCTTGTCCTGCAGGTAGGGCGCGGCGCTCAGGTGGTCGGCGTGGACATGGGTTTCGAGTATCCAATCGACTTTCAGACCCTCTTTCTGGACGAATGCTATGATCTCGTCCGCCGAACCGGTGTCGGTCGTGCCAGAGGCGTAGTCAAAGTCGAGAACACTATCTATGATCGCGCACGAAGAACCCGTAGGGTCCTTCACGACATAGGAAATGGTGTTCGTGGGCTCATCGAAGAAGGCAAATACAGTTGGTTTCATGACATTCTCCTGATCGTTTGCAATCATATGCATTTTTTTGAATGAATTACAAGTGCCCCTGTCGGGCGTGAGAAGAGTGAAAGAGGTTTTTGGATGAAAGACACAAGAGTTATTGGCGAAATTGATATGGCGGATGGCGTTGAGGAAGCTACGGCATACCTGCGGGCGCTCTCGAATCCTTCCCGTCTGATGTTGCTGTGCGAACTTCTCGACGGCGAGCGCAAGGTCGGCGAACTCGAGGCGGCACTCGGTCTGGGACAGGCGTATGTGTCGCAGCAACTGGCCCGGCTTAGGGGCGAGGGGCTGGTGGCCGCACGCCGCGAAGGGCGAATCGTCTACTACTCGCTGGCCGATTCTCGCATCCAGCCCATCATCCGGGTGCTGTACCAGCAGTTCTGTCAGACCAAAATCGGGCAGTAATCGTCTGAATTGCCCGAAGTTTGGACTTGGGTTCTTTTCGGAACGATTCCTTGCGCAGGATCATGCCTAGTGACGTCACACCTGTGTTAGCCTTCCAGAGATAAGAAGGGTGGGGAAAGCACCGTAAAGGGAGAAAGCACCATGATGACGAGCACAGCCAAACGTCGGCAACTGCATGATGACGTGGAGCAGATCATCGAGGCTCTTGCCGCCGATCCCTCGCAAGTGGAAGACGTCAAGTCGATGCTTCTGGAGCGGAAAAAGCTCCCTGGCGTCGTTCGTCTGGAGGCGCGGCATCGTGCAGTGGCGGTCGTTTCGGACGACGTGGACGACATGTGGGACAACGTTCCGGTCTGAATGGCGGACACTGGCCGGTCGCCGGGGGCCGAATCCTTGTCTTTTGCATGCTTTGGCGTATGAAAAGTCATGGGAATGGAAGAGCAGGGGATAGCGGCGGACCGGATCCGGGTCGAAATCCGTGACGACGTCGCGGTGCTTTCGATCGCCAATCCGCCCATGGGCGCTCTGACCGCCGAAGTTCGTTCGAAACTCCTTCAGGAATTCGACAATGCAATTGCGAACAGCGCCGTCCGAGGTGTCGTGATCGCAGGCACCGGCGATGTCTTTGCCTCGGGCGCATCCGCGACGGACGCCGAGGAGGCAAGTTCCGTCGATCTCGCCACGCTCTGCGACCGGATCGAGGCCGCTCCCAAACCCGTCATCGCGGCAATTTCCGGTTCTGCCCTGGGCGGCGGGCTGGAACTGGCGCTTGCGGCCCATCGCCGAGTGGCCCGAGCTTCGGCCCGCCTTGGCAGCCCCGAGATCACTGTGGGTCTTGTGCCGGGGGCCGGTGGCACCCAGCGCCTGCCGAAGGTCGTGGGTGGTGTCGCGGCGCTGAAGATGCTGCTCAGCGGTCGCGCGGTGTCCGGTGAAAACGCGCAGAAACTGGGTCTTGTGGACGCGCTTTCGACCGGCGATCCGGTAGATGATGCGGTAGCGTCGGTCCGAGCATTGTCGGACAGCATCGCGGACCTGCAGCGGTCATCCACCCGTCGGGACAGACTGGGCGAGGGGACGTCCTTTCTCGAGGCCGTCGCCGTTCACCGAAAGGTGGCCGCGCAGTCTCCGCTGGAAGCGCCCACGCGCATGATCGAGTGCGTCGAGGCGGCGCTTCTGCTGCCCTACGATATCGGTCGCGGGCTTGAACAGGCGGCGTACGAGGATCTTGTGCAGTCCGAGCATTCCAGGTCGCTGCGGCATGTCTTCGCCGCCGAACGTCAGTTGCAGGTTGCTACCCGCTGGGAAGGTCGTGTGCCCTCGCGGCCGCTGAAAAGTGTTGCAATCGTGGGCGCGCAGGCCCTCGGGGCCGAACTGGTCGTGCAATGTCTGGACGCCGGCTTCTCGGTAATCGTCGCCGAGGACAGCGATGAGATGCTCGAGACCGGGGTGACGCGGATCATCGAGCATTTCGATGCACGCGTGGCCGCAGGCAGCATGACCGAAGAGGCAGTAGAGCAGACGCTGGACCGGATGCAGGCGGTCAGCGGCTATCGCACGCTGATAGACGCCGACATCGTCGTCGACCCGATGCCTTCCACGTCACGAGCACGGGTCGCCGAGCTTGACGCGTCGATGCGGGCCGGTGCGGTGCTGGCGCTGGGCGCCAGCGACATCGAACTGGGCACCATCGCTGCTGGAACGGGTCGGGTCGCGGACGTGGTCGGGATGCGTTTTTCCCACGGAATGCGGAAGAACCGTCTCGTGGAGTTCACTGTGACCGAAGCCACCGGGCCGAAGTCGGTGGCGACGGCGCGGGCGCTGGCGCGCAAGCTGGATCGCCTGATTCTGGATACGGATCCGTCGCCGACCGGGATCGGAGAGCAACTGACGGAAGCGCTTCATGCCGCCGCCGATCTTTGCCTCGAAGATGGCGCTCGCATCACTCAGATCGACAACGCGTTGCGAGACTGGGGGATTCCCTTCGGGTCGTTCACGCTGCGTGACATATTGGGGCTCAACCGGCCGGGCGGGCCGAAGGGTACTCAGGGGCAGCGCGGCAGCGGTCTGGACGAGGCGCTGATCGGGTCCGGGCGCGTGGGACTGTCGGTCGGGCGGGGCTATTACATCTACCGCGAACGCGGCAAGGCCGGAATCGAGGACCAGGTCGTGGCTGCACTGGCCGAAGCGGACCGGATCGCCAAGAACATTCGGCCGCAAACCCTCAGCGACGGCGAGATCCGCAAGCGCTGCCTGTCGGCCATGGCGGGCGTCGG
>CAZRNL010000111.1:3213-9127 GCA_964601395.1 uncultured Silicimonas sp.
CGCCAACGTGGCCCGACGCCCGGCGGATATCGACATGGTCGCGGTCCATGGGTTGGGTTTTGCAAGACGCACCGGCGGGATCATGTTCGCGGCCGACCTACTGGGGCTGGCGGATGTTCGTCAGCGTCTCGTCGAGATGTCGAAAGTGTCGCGGCGGATCGCTCCCCCGGCCGCAATGTTCGAAGATCTGATCCGGTCCGAAAAAACCTTCTCGGATCTGAACGGCTAGCCTGTTCCGCGACCGACTGGATCGTCGGACGCATGAGCCTGACCTGGCTGCGGGCAATCAAGACTTTGGGCGCGGCTGCGCGGGCCTAGCCGAGCAAGATGCCCACGACAACCATCATCAGACCGAGAGCGGACAACAGAAGCGCGCCCATATTGATGGCGACGACCCGCTGAAGCCTTGTTTTCATGGCGGTTTCGTCAAGCCCCTCGCGTTTGGCACGCAGTGCGATCAGGACGCACCAGACCAGCCCGGCGATGCCGACGAGTGACACAAGCGCACCGATCCAGATCAGTAATTCCATTCGTGCCTCCGGCTTTTCGTGACCAGTGTCGGATAATCGGACGAGCCCCCGTCTTCAAGACCTTGAAGACGGGAACATGGACGGCTATCGAGCACGCTCCAACCCCGATTTCCGACAAGAGGCAATTCGATGAACGACACCGCCACCGACCAGACCTACCGTGTCACCGCTGACGAGCTGAGGCAGTTCATCGAGCGTTTCGAGCGTCTCGAGGCCGAGAAAAAGGATATCGCGGACCAGCAGAAAGAAGTCATGGCCGAAGCCAAGGGCCGGGGTTACGACACCAAGGTGCTGCGCAAGGTGATCGCCCTTCGCAAGCGCGACCGGGACGACATCGCCGAGGAAGAGGCGGTTCTGGAGATGTACAAGCAGGCGCTTGGCATGTAACCCGCGCTCTCGCGTTCCGGTGCCGCTCCGGCACTGCGTCAGCCCTCCATCGCGAACCGCTCCGGTGTGGCAAGCCTCGGCGAAAGGGCTACCCGCGAATTCACCTCGCGGCTTGGTTCCGGATCACGGCGCAAGGAAGGTCACGCCCGGCATCCGCGCGATACTTGCCACGTCGTCCTCGTAAAGCTCGGTTAACGTTTCGACCGTCTCCTCGGTCCATCCGAAAAGGTCGATCTCGTCCTCGATCCGGTCCTCGAGCGCATGCGCATCGAGAAACGCTGCGACCGCTCGGCGGC
Source organism: uncultured Silicimonas sp. (assembly GCA_964601395.1). Classification (GTDB taxonomy): domain Bacteria; phylum Pseudomonadota; class Alphaproteobacteria; order Rhodobacterales; family Rhodobacteraceae; genus JAVJUV01. The sequence goes on from CAZRNL010000111.1 coordinate 4,427, forward strand.
GCTTGAGCTGGTCCTGCACGTTGCGGGCCGCGAGAAATTCGGTCAGGCGTGTCATCCCCTCGGCAGACATGATGGTGGAGAGCATGTCGAACTCGCCGTCGAGGGGAGCGGGGCCTTCGTGGCCCGTGACCTCGCGGACGATCTCGGACCACAGGAAGGGCGTGTCCTCGTGGCACCAGACCAGGATGCGGCTATCGGGGTTGACCAGCCGGATGCGCTCGATCACGTCGGACCAGACCATGTCACCCAGCCAGACGCCGGCGCCGAGCACGTCGTCGGGGGGAAGGGGGCCGTTGCGTCCGGTCAGCAGGTCCGGCAGGAAACCTGCGGGATTGCGGATGGCCAGAGCGAACTCGACCTCGTGCGACGGCAGGCACTGCCGTAGCCAGGCGGATTTCTCGGCCTTCGGATAGAGGCAGTCCGGACCAAGCGCGACATTCGACCGGCAGAGGAAGTTTTCGTTCGATAGCACGACCCGGTCGGCCCCGGGGTCACCGCAGATCGCATCGAGCAGGATTTCCTCGGTATCGGGAGGAGCTGGCTCACCCCTGAGACGGGTCGAGATCTCGCCGATCAGTTCCCGGTAGCGTGCCGGTCCGGGCACCGCGATACCGGCCTTGGCCAGCGCCGCTCTGTTTCGCAGGATCGAACGGACCAGAAGCGTGTCGTCCGTGCAGTGAGCACCGAGATGAAAAACGATCTGCATGTCTTCGGCGTTCACCCGCTCACTGCCCTTGGGATCGACGATAGCGGGCGCGACTGGACAGGGAAACCTGTTTCAGGCTAGGCCACACGGGTGATGACCGACGAAAAGACTCAACTACCACGCATGGCGGCGATGGGGCGGATCAGCGGCTGGTCCGTGGGAGCGGTATTCATCGCGGTGCTTGTGCTGCTGCCGATCCTGTCGGTCGTCTGGATCGCCTTCCATCCGTCCGAGAACATCTGGGGCCATCTTATCTCGACAACCCTCCCGCGCTACGCAGGCAATACGCTGGTCATCATGGCTTCGGTCGGCGCTTTGTCCGCGATGATCGGCACCGGTGCGGCCTGGCTGGTCATCATGTACAACTTTCCGGGGAAGCGGGTGCTGGAATGGGCGCTTCTGATGCCATTGGCAGTGCCGGGATACCTCGGTGCCTATGCGCTTGTCGATTTCCTGGAATACGCCGGCCCCGTGCAAAGCGCGTTACGGGCGACCTTCGGATGGGTCGACGCGCGAGATTACTTCTTTCCAAATATCCGATCGCGTTACGGGGCAATCTTCGTGCTGACGGCCTCGCTTTATCCCTACGTATACCTTCTGGCGCGGGCCGCTTTCCGCGAACAGTCGGGAGCTGCTCACGAAGTCGCGCGTGCTCTGGGGGCGAGAGCGTTCGGCCGCTTCTGGAAAGTTGGGATGCCGCTGGCGCGCCCCGCAATCGCCGCCGGTACGGCAATCGTGATGATGGAGACCGTGAACGACTTCGGCACGGTCGATTTCTTCGGGGTCCAGACACTGACGACCGGTATCTTCTCGGTCTGGCTGGAGGCCGGAAACCGGGGCGGTGCCGCGCAGATCGCCTGCGTCATCCTGGCGATGATCCTGGCCCTTGTGGCGCTTGAGAAGGTCAGCCGTCGCAACAGCCGTTTCTATCGGATGTCACGGGGGGATCGCCCGACGCCTGTGGTGACGCTTCGCGGACCAAAGGCATGGATCGCGACGCTTGCCTGCGTGCTGCCGGTCATCGTGGGCTTCGTCCTGCCTGTGGCGGTGCTGGCGCATCATGCGATGACGCGGCCCGAGCGCTGGCTGGCACCGGGGTTGGGGCAGGCGCTGTTCAACACGGTTCTGGTGGGCGCGTCCGCAGCAGTGCTGACGGTTCTCGGGGCGGTTTTCCTGGTCTACGGCGCGCGGCTGAGCCGGAGCGACCTGCCGCGCCTTCTGCTTCCGGTCACCACCATCGGCTATGCAGCGCCGGGAGCGGTTCTTGCCGTGGGCCTGCTGATCCCGCTTGCGGCATTCGACAACCGGCTGGCCGACGCGGTGCTGGCGCTGACCGGACACGATCCGGGACTGATGCTGACCGGAGGCGCGAGCGTCATCGTGCTGGCCTACGCGGTGCGCTTCTTCGCCATTGCCGAGGGCGCGACAGATGCGGCCATGGGCCGGGTGGCTCCGAACCTTCCGCTGGCCTCGCGGACGCTTGGACAGACGGCGGGCGGCACGCTTCGGCGCATTTACGCACCGTTGATCCGCGGCTCTGTGGCGACTGCCCTGCTACTGGTCTTCGTCGACTGTGTGAAGGAGCTGCCGGCGACGCTGCTGCTCCGGCCCTTCAACTTCAACACGTTGGCAACGCGTGCGCACGAGCAGGCGACACTGGAGAGGATCGCCGACGCGGCACCCTCGGCGATCCTGATCATCGCCGTCAGCCTGTCGGCCGTCGTGCTCGTATCGCGACAGATGCTGCGAGCGCGCTGAGTTTTCTTGCGGGCGGGCGACAACATTGCTAGATAGCGACCCGTGCCCCTATAGCTCAGCTGGTAGAGCATCTGATTTGTAATCAGGGGGTCTGCGGTTCGAATCCGTATGGGGGCACCAATAAATCAATGACTTAGTTAATAGTCTGTAGCTCTAAATTTTTACCAATAGGCATATAGTAGGCAACAAATCACGCTTCGCGGTGTCACAGAATGCTGTGAACGAAGCTCTACCAGCTGAGCTATAGGGGCGAGATTTCAATAGTGCGTGCGTCTTCAACGAGGGGTGAAGGGAATGATATTGTCACTTCGCATGAAAATAACCGGTCCGAGCTGTTCGATTTCACGCAGAGCAGCATCCCGTGCGTCTTTGTCGGAGCTGAATTCTTCTTCCCAGACGTGGCTAATACCTAATTGGTCGACTACCTCAAGTGTCCAGCGCTTCTGATCTTGTAGGCGGTAGACTTGGATGCTGAAATGATATCCATCGACCAACACGCGTTGGCTTTTGCCAGAAGTGACCAGGGTTGGAGTTCTTTCGATCATTGTCTGCTGCCTCCAATGCTTAGCGATAGCTCCACCCAACGCATACTCGAGTCAATTCCTGCGGCCAAGACTTCCGTGCGGCGCGCATCATCAGACAACAAGGACGGGCGGGAAGCGGTCGTTACCACCACTGCGAACGCAAGTCTTCTGTGCGGGATAAGAGCGGCCGATGCAAGTCATCGACCCGTAGAGGAAGACATTAGCCTTTGCGGAAGATCTTGGCCCGATGGTAATCCATATAGCTCGCTTGCTGCTCCGTAAGTGGTCTCTGCTCAACCCCAGCCGACAATCCCCATGCCGAGATTACGTCCGTTGGAAGCGACGAGTTCAGCATTAGTGCGCCGTTGTCCCCAAAAGAGATAAAGCCGCGGTCAAACAGGCGAGAGCTATGACCGAAAGTTGGTGACGGCCTGATCAGGCGGCTTTGCTTTCGTGCTTGATTCCGTCGCGGAACTCAATCCCTTCGATGATTTCGGGCAGGCGGTTCTGGCCGTCGAGTTTGCGCCATTTCTTCTTGGCTGAGAGCATCAGCTGATGCGTCATCGCCAGCGCTGTCTGGCGGCTGAGGCAGCCTTTGGTCTTGGTGGTTCGGTGGCGGACGGTGGCGAAGGTGCTCTCGATCGGGTTCGTCGTTCTGATGTGCTTCCAGTGTTCGGCTGGAAAATCATAGAACGCCAGCAGGTCGGCGCGGTCCTTGGTCAGGCATTTCACCGCCCGGTCGTATTTCACGCCGTAGGCCTCGGCGAAGAAATCGAAGGCCGTGTCTGCCTCGGCTTTGGTTTCCGCCATCCAGATGTCTTTCAGATGCGCCTTGGCTTTCGGCTGGACCGACTTGGGCATCGCGTTCAGCACATTTGCGGTCTTGTGAACCCAGCAGCGCTGCACCCGGGTCTTGCCGTAAACCTCGTGCAGGGCCGCCCAGAACCCCATGGCGCCATCGCCCACGGCCAGCTTCGGCGCGGCTTCCAGTCCGCGGCGTTTCAGGTCCAGCAGCAACTCGCGCCAGCTCTGGGCGCTTTCGCGAAAGCCGTCGATCAGGCCCAGAACGTCCTTGTTGCCCCACTCATCCGCGCCGATAATCACCAGCATACATTGGCGATCCTCGTCCATTCTGGGGTTGAAATAGACGCCGTCGGCCCAGAAATACACATAACGTCGCGCCGAGAGGTCCCGCTTGGACCAGCGTTCGTAATCGTCCCACCAGGCCGCCTTCAGCCGCGTGATGGTGGTTGCCGACAGGCCGGGTGCGTCCGGTCCCAAGAGCGCGGTCAGGGCCTCGGAAAAATCGCCGGTCGAGATCCCCTTGAGGTAAAGCCACGGCAGCAACTCTTCGATCGACTTGGCACGCCGCAGATAGGGCGGCAGGATCGTCGAGGTGAACTTCAGCCGTCCGCCCTCCGGGGCTCGGTCGCGCACCCGCGGAACCTTCACCGGCACTGCGCCGATCCCGGTCTGGACCTCCCGTTCGGGCAAATGACCATGCCGAACCAGCCGCCTGCGGCCAGCGGTATCAGTCTGATCGGCATGGGCGGCTAGAAACCCGGTCAACTCGGCATCGACCGCCTGCGCGATCAACTGCCGCGCGCCCTGCCGAAGCAAATCTGTGAGCGGGTCGGCTGAGAATCCATCTGGCGCGTGAAACGCGACAACCGTATCCTTCGTCATGTGGCATATCCTTTTCTCTGCGAGAAC
>CAZRNL010000112.1:0-1187 GCA_964601395.1 uncultured Silicimonas sp.
GGCCGCCACGGACCTGCCCGTGATCGTCGGTTTCGGCATCAAGACGCCCGAAGCCAGCGGCGCCATTGCAAGCGTCGCGGACGGCGTGGTGGTCGGCTCGGCCATCGTCGATAAGATCGCGCAGGGCCAGTCGCCCGCCGAGGTCCTGGCCTTCGTCAGGGGGCTCGCGGACGGAGCCCACTCGGCCTGAGGGCCGCCGCCGTGGGCGTATTCGAGCGATACCTGACCCTCTGGGTCGCGCTGGCGATGGCCGCCGGTCTTTTGATCGGAAACACCGTGCCCGCGCTGGTGAACCTCGTGGCCGCAGCCGAGATCGCCCGTGTCAACGTCGTCGTCGCCGTGCTGATCTGGGCGATGGTCTTTCCGCGTCGATCCCCGCGCGCTCGGCCAGGTGTTCCGCCAGCCAAAGGGCCTTGCCATCACGCTCGCCGTCAACTGGCTGATCAAGCCGTTCACCATGGCGGCGCTGGCGGTCCTGTTCTTCGAGGTGGTCTTCGCCGACTGGATCGCGCCCGAGGACGCGCAGCAGTATATCGCGGGGCTGATCCTTCTGGGAGCCGCGCCCTGCACGGCGATGGTCTTCGTCTGGTCGCAACTGACGCGCGGGGACGAGGCCTATACGCTGGTGCAGGTCTCGGTGAACGACATCGTGATGGTCTTCGCCTTCGCGCCCATCGTCGCCATCCTCTTGGGAGTGACCGACATCACGGTTCCCTGGGAAACGCTGGTGCTGTCGGTCGTGCTGTTCGTGGCCCTGCCCCTGGCGGCGGGCCTCTGGATGCGGAACCGGCTGGCAAGCCCCGAGCGGATCAAGGCATTCCAGGCGAGGGCCAAGCCGTTTTCGGTGATCGGCCTGATCGCGACGGTGGCGATCCTCTTCGGGCTTCAGGGCAAGGTCATCGTCGAGCGGCCGCTGGTGATCGTGCTGATCGCCGTCCCGATCCTGATCCAGAGCTACGGCATCTTCGCGCTGGCCTATGCCGCCGCCTTCGCGCTGAAGGTGCCGCACCGGATCGCCGCCCCTTGCGCGCTGATCGGAACGTCGAACTTCTTCGAACTGGCCGTGGCCGTGGCGATCAGTCTTTTCGGCCTCAACTCCGGCGCAGCGCTGGCGACCGTCGTCGGCGTTCTGGTCGAGGTGCCGGTGATGCTGTCGCTGGTGGCCTTCGCCAACCGCACGCGGTCGC
>CAZRNL010000112.1:1197-9126 GCA_964601395.1 uncultured Silicimonas sp.
GGTTCGGCTGAGGCTTCGCCACGGGGGGCCTTGCCCCCGCACCCTCAGGATATTGCCGCCAGAAAGAACGCTCAGTCGACCCGGAAGGCCTTGTCGCGCGATGTCTGGCCGCGAACGAGCGTGAGACGGGTCTTGGCGATGCCCAGCGCCTTGGCCAGAAGCTTGCGGACAGCCTCGTTCGCCTTGCCGTCCTCGGGCGGCGCGGTGACGTGGATGCGCAAGGTTTCGGCCCTGCAATCGATCCGGTCGCGCGAGGCTTTCGGCGTTACGCGGACCTCGATCTTCGCGCCGGGCTTCACCATGTGGGAAAGGTCGGTCATGGTGGCCCAGATTAAAGGGAGGTTGGCCATATGACGACAGGGTTTTTCTGGGACGAGCGTTGCTTCTGGCACGCGGGCGGCAACTACAGCTTCATGGCCCCGGTGGGAGGACTGGTGCAGCCCGCCGCAACCGGCGGTCTGCCCGAGAACCCCGAGACCAAGCGGCGTCTGAAGAACCTGATGGAGGTGACAGGTCTCTGGTCGGAGCTGGCAACCGCGCATGCCGTGGCCGCTACGGAGGAAGACCTCCGCCGCGTTCACCCCAAGGGCTTTCTGGAAGAGTTCCGCGCCATCTCGGACGCGGGCGGCGGCGAGACGGGGTTGCGTTCGCCCTATGGTCCCGGAGGCTTCGACATCGCCGCGGTCTCCGCAGGACTGGTCAAGGCGGCACTGTTCTCGGTCCTGGACGGCGAGAACGCGAACGCCTACGCGCTGTCACGCCCACCCGGCCATCACTGCATGCCGGACTGGCAGAACGGGTTCTGCCTGCTGGCCAATATCGCGATTGCGGTCGAGGCGGCGCTGGCCGCGGGAAAGGCGGAGCGCGTCGCGATCCTGGACTGGGACGTTCACCACGGCAACGGTACCGAGGCGATCTTCTACGAGCGGCCCGACGTTCTGACGGTGTCTGTCCACCAAGAGCGGAACTATCCGCTTGATACAGGGGATTTTTCCGCCCGTGGCGCGGAAGGCGGAGTGGGTGCGAACCTGAATATCCCGCTGCCCGCCGGCACGGGCCACCACGGTTACCTGACGGCGCTGGAGCGCCTTGCCCTACCTGCGATCCGCGCCTTCCGGCCGGATGTCATTGTCGTCGCCTGCGGTTACGACGCGGGCGCTTTCGACCCCCTGGGCCGGATGCTGGCCACGCAGGAGACCTTTCGCGAGATGACGCGACTGGTGATGTCGCTTGCGGACGAGGTCTGCGCTGGAAAGGTCGCGATGGCGCACGAAGGCGGCTATTCCGAGATGCATGTGCCGTTCCTGGGTCATGCCGTACTGGAAGAGATGTCCGGAAGTCCGGTTCGTGCCGCCGACCCCTTTGCGGCGACTTTGGGCAAGCGCCAGCCCGCCCCGACTTTCGATGCCTATGTCGCGGAGTTGATCGAGGGGATGAGGAGCGCTCTTTGATGCATCGCTGCGGCTGGAAAAACCTCTGCGGATTCCATAGGTAGCGAGGACCAGGCCAGACAGGAGCTTTCATGCCCGATCCGAATCCCGCCGCGCTCGATTTTCTCGAAACCAGGCGCTCGCGTCCGGCAAAGACGCTGACGGTCCCTGTTCCGTCGCGGGAGGAACTGCTGCGCCTGCTGACGGTCGCGGCGCGCACGCCCGATCACGGAAAACTGGAGCCCTGGAGGTTCCTCGTCCTCGAGAAGGCCGCGCTGACCCGGCTTGCAGGGACAATGCCTGCCGCCGGCAAGAGGCTTGGAATCGAAGCCGAGAAGATCGAGAAGTCGATCGCGCAGTTCGCGGACGCGGATCTTGCCGTGGCTGTTGTTGCGAGCCCGAAAGCTTCAGAGAAGATCCCCGGTATCGAGCAGACGCTGTCGGTCGGCGCGGTCTGCATGCAACTGGTCAACGCATCGCTCGCCGCCGGATGGGGAGCCAACTGGCTGAGCGGCTGGGCGAGCCACGATGTCGACTGGCGCGAGCGCAACCTCGGACTTATGCCGCACGAATGGATCGCGGGTTTCATCCATATCGGAACCGAGACCTCTGCACCGCCCGAACGACCGCGACCCGACATGGACGCCATCACGGAGTGGCTTGACGCATGATCCCCGCCTCGTTCCTCGCCGCGGTTGGCCAGATGGGAGACGCGCGGTTTCGCTGGGTTCTGGTGCAGGGCGTGGGTCTGACGCTGCTCTTGTTGGTGGCCGCCTATTTCCTGGTGTTCCAGGGCGTGCAATGGCTGTTCCCCGATTGTTTTTCGCTGCCCTGGGTCGGCGAGGTCTGTTTCGTCGAAGCGATCCTGTCCTGGGCCTCGGTTCTCCTGATGCTGCTCTTGTCGGTGTTCCTGATGGTGCCGGTCGCGTCGGCCTTCACGGGTATCTTCCTCGACGACGTGGCCGATGCGGTCGAAGACCGGCACTATCCGTCGCTCCCCCCTGCGCCCAGGGTTGCCCTGTCAGAGAACCTGCGGGAATCGCTGGGGTTTCTGGTGGTCATCATCGTCGCCAATATCGCGGCGCTTATCCTGTACTTCACGCCCTTGGCGCCCTTCGTCTTCTACGGGCTGAACGGGTTCCTGCTGGGGCGGGAGTATTACCGCATGATCGCAGTGCGCCGCCTTGGCCGAATGGGTGCCAAGAACGCGTATCGCAAGAACCTCGTGACGATCTGGGCGGCGGGCGCTCTGATGGCGGTTCCGCTGACAGTTCCGCTATTGAACCTTCTCGTCCCGATTGTGGGGGCCGCGACCTTCGTGCATCTGTTCCACCGGCTGGAACGAACGCCGGCCGGATAGGCGACCTTACCGCGAAGCCTCGGCAGGCGGCATGCGACCGAACCAGTCGAGATCCCGGACGGTGACGCCACCCCAGAGGACGAAGGAGGCGATCGCGACCCAGATCGGCACCGCCCAGAGCGTCGTGATCCATGCCTTGCGCTTCATCGAGAACGACGAGGACGGAGACCCCGAATGGGTGCCTTCCACGTGCTCGCCCGCATCGCCCTGAGTTTCCAGCCGGATCGGCAGGACAACGAACAGGGTCATGAACCAGACGACCGCGAAGAGAACGATTGCGGATACGATGCTCATGCTTCTTCCAGTTCGATCAGGGTTCCGGTGAAATCCTTGGGGTGCAGGAACAGGACCGGCTTGCCGTGCGCGCCGATCCTGGGCTTGCCGTCACCAAGGACACGTGCGCCCGATGCCGTCAGCTTCGAAGCCGCCGCGGCGATGTCCTCCACCTCGTAGCAGATGTGGTGAATTCCGCCCGAGGGGTTCTTTTCGAGGAAACCCCGGATCGGGGAGGCGTCGCCAAGAGGGTAGAGCAACTCGATCTTGGTATTGGGCAGCGTGATGAAGATGACGGTAACGCCGTGGTCCGGTTCATCTTGCGGCGCGCCCACTTCCGCGCCGAGGGCGTCGCGATATTGGGCCGCGGCGGCGTCGAGGTCCGGGACCGCGATGGCGACGTGGTTCAGGCGTCCGATCATGTTCCTGTGCTCCGGGCGTGATTGTCGTGGGTGGTTATGGTCCGGGCAAAAGGTCGGGGCAAGGGACACGCCGCCGCAGCCCCGGACCGGATCCGTGCTTAACCTGACGTTATCCAATCCGCGCCAAGAGGGACATGGGGGGCAAACACGGAGACGGCCATGCCGGAATGTCTCGAAGATCTCGTCATGAACCGCCTGCCGACGCCGGAGCGCCCGCTTCTGAACGTGCTGGTCCTTGTGGTCGAGGACAGCCGCTTCGCCTGCGACGCGCTGCGGCTGATCTGCCAGAAGTCCGGGGCGCGCATCCGACGGGCGGAAAGCCTGTCGTCCGCTACCCGGCACCTGCGGTCCTACCGTCCCCGCGTGGCGATCGTCGACCTGGGACTGCCGGATGGCTCGGGCGTGTCGCTGATCGCGCAACTCGCGCGGGCCGAACCTCGCATCGACGCGATCATCGCCACGTCGGGCGACGCTGCAAGATGCGCCGAGGCGATAGAGGCAGGCGCCGACACTTTTCTGGCCAAGCCACTGACGTCGATCGCCGATTTTCAGGCCATCGTGCTGGGCCTGCTTCCCGACCATTGCCGACCGTCCCGCATCGCTCCGTTGGCGGACGACAGCGTGACACCCGACCCCATCGCGCTGCGCGATGACCTGGCGCTTGCGGTCGAGTTGCTGTCGAACCGCCCCGACCGGGCGACGCGCGAGTACCTGGCCGCTTTTCTCGAGGGCCTTGGGCGCATTGCCGGTGACGAAGTTCTCCGGGACGTCGGACGGGACCTTGGTTCGCTGCCTTCCGGGAGTGGTTCGCAGGACGCGACGGGCAGGCTTGCCGCCGCCATTCAGGACAGGATCGGGGCCCGCGAAGCAGTGTGACGGCCGGGGGACGAAACGACATTGCCTGCCGGGAGATGTTCGCTTATTGTTCCACTGGCCAAGAAAACCCGAACGGATCATCATGTTGGATATGGGGCAGGACGCATCACAAGACCTTGACCGATTCCTCGGTGATGACCGGTTCGGATGCGTTCTCGCAGATCCGCCCTGGCGCTTTGTGAACCGCACCGGAAAGGTTGCGCCCGAGCACAAACGCCTGGCGCGATATCCGACGATGGAACTGGACGACATCTGCGCCCTGCCCATCGCGAAACACCTGCAAGACCGCGCACATTGCTATCTTTGGGTGCCGAACGCACTTCTACCCGAAGGTCTGAAAGTGCTTGGCGCCTGGGGGTTCGAGTACAAGTCGAACATCGTCTGGCACAAGGTGCGCAAGGATGGGGGGTCGGACGGGCGTGGCGTGGGCTTCTATTTCCGCAACGTGACCGAGATTCTCCTGTTCGGCACGCGCGGAAAGAACGTGCGCACCGAAGCGGCCGGGCGACGTCAGGTCAACATGATCCAGACCCGAAAGCGCGAACATTCGCGCAAGCCGGACGAACAATACCGGCTGATCGAGGAATGTTCGTGGGGTCCCTACCTCGAGTTGTTCGGACGCGGCGTGCGGGAAGGCTGGACGGTGTGGGGCAATCAGGCCGATGCCGACTACAAACCGGACTGGAAGACCTACAGCTACAACTCCTCCGTCGCAGCCGAGTAACGGAACGTCCGCGCGTCCTCGGGCGTTTGTGTCGAAACGCACACCCGGAGGACGACGATGCCCGACATCTATGCAGCCATCAAGGCAGACCACGACGAACACCGCGCACTGCTTGACAGGATCGCGGACACATCGGCTGCGTTGCAGGAGCGCAGGCAAGCCTGGGAAACCTTCTACTCGGACGTCAAGAGCCATGCCGCAGCGGAAGAGGAAACTTTCTATTCCAAGCTGATCTCGAAGACATGGGGGCAGGATGCCGCGCGGCATTCGGTGCATGAGCACCAGCAGCTTGACGACCTGATGGAAGAGTTGCGCGAACTGGACATCGAGCACGGCAGTTGGCTCGAGAAGTTCAAGACGCTCCGACACGAATACGAGCATCACATAGACGAGGAAGAGGACGAGGTTTTCGAGCGCGCGCGCGAAGTGATCCGCGAACAAGACATCGCGGGGCTTGGGGAGAGGTTCCTGAAACGCAAGCAGGAAGAACACACACTGATCGAAGAAAAACGGGCGGACTCGCTGGAGGACTGACAGGTGGGGAGCGCAATGCTATTCACCTACATGGGGGAATGACAGTACGAGGACCTACATGCTGCTGAAACGCCGTGACTTTCTGCTGCAGGGGGCAGTGGCAGGCACTGTGGCTGCGCTGCCCGCTCATGCCGCTCAGGACGCTCCGGAAGACCCACACGCCGCCCGTGTGGTGCGCGTGGCCAAGGGGACTGCGCCGGACCAGATTCACGTCATACCGGACGAGTTCGCTCTCTACCTGACGCTGCCCGACAATCGCGCCATCCGTTACGCCGTTGGCGTCGCCCAGCGCCGTTTGTGGGAAACAGGCACTTTCACCATCAGGGCCAAGAAAGAATGGCCCAGCTGGACGCCGACGCCCGAGATGATCGAGCGCAATCCGAAGGCCTACGAGCGATGGAAGGACGGAATGCCGGGCGGTCCGAGCAATCCGCTGGGTGCGCGTGCCTTGTACCTGTTCTACCCGAACGGCGGCGACAGCATGCTGCGCATACACGGGACCAACGATCCGGGGACCATCGGAACGCGCGTCTCGAACGGCTGCGCCCGGCTGACGAACGGCTATATCGTCGATCTCTATGACCGCGTGGCGATGGACACCGTCGTTCACCTGCACCCGATGCGGGCCTGAAGCCTGGCGCTAGAACTCGGTAAGGATAGCGTCCGGCAGTCCGATCAGCAGCAGCGGACAGGGGTTGCCGACACCGCGCGTCACCCGGTCTTCCAGCTTGGTCCAGTGCGTCGTGGCCAGGCCGAACTTGTCGGCCACGAACTTGCGCGCGAAAGCCTCGGCGAACGGCACGCCGCGCGCCACCTGTTCGGCCACGGACCGGCGCTGCGCCACGGTGCGCGCGGCAAGTCCCAGCCTGTCGACATCCGCCTCGGACGTCAGGCCCTCGGCGCGCATCCAGGTCGTGATGCGGGTCAGAAAGGCATCCTGCATCGAAGCCCCGCGCGTGACGACGACGCCGAGGCTGATTGCGGACAAGGCATGAAGTCGCTGGAAATTTTCCAGATCGCGGTCAAAGAACGGATCCTTGTTGTTCCATTCGATCTCGAGCGCCAACGCTCCCTTGTCCGCGAACTTGACGTGATCCACCTCGTGGCTGACGCCGACGCGTTCGTAGCCGTCCACGATGGTCTGGACCTGGAACTTGTGCTTGCGCCAGTTGAGGTCGGACAACTCGTGCCGCAGCCGCTGGGTCAGGCTGCTTTCGCCGCCGCCGCCCATCACGATTTCGGTCATCGGGATGCGGAACTCGGCCAGAACGCGGGTCAGAAGGTCCAGCTCGCCCGGAAAGTCCTGCGCGAGGATCGCTTCGGCATGGTTGCGGGTCAGGACATCGAACCCTGCCGCGCGAAGCGTCGCAAGGCTCACAACGCGGGATCCCGTGCGGCGAGGACCGGCGCAGTCAGATCGCCAAGCCGTTTCTTCTGAACGCCGTCGATGTCGAAGTTGCCGGGGTCGAGCCAGGTCTCGAAGGCGTCTCTCAACGCGGGCCATTCAAGGTCGATCGCCGCGAACCAGGCCGTGTCGCGATTGCGGCCCTTGACGATACCCGCCTGCCGGAAGATCCCCTCGTAGGACAGCCCGAAGCGCTCGGCGGCCCGGCGGGATGGCAGGTTCGCGGCGTCGCATTTCCATTCGAAGCGGCGATACCCGGCCCCGAAAGCCCACTTCATCAACAGGTAGACCGCCTCGGTCGCCTCGCGTGTGCGCTGAAGGCGCGGCGCGAAGGTCAGCCATCCGGTCTCGATCGTGCCCGCGGCGGGCGTGATCCGCATGAGCGACAGGGTGCCACCGAGGCGGCCGTCCTCCATCCGCACGGCGAAGTGCAGCGGGTCGTGCAGGATGCGGTTCTGATCGACCCAGGCGGTATAGCCCGCGTCGTCGAAGGGACCGACCGGCAGATAGGTCCACATGTCGCCCTTGCTGTCCTCGGCATGCGCTTCGCGCAGGCGCGGGATGTGGCTGCGCGACAGCGGTTCGAGCGCGGTGTAGTGCCCGCGGATCGTGGCGCGGGGCGGCAGCGGCGGGGGGGTCCAATCGGCGAGGTTCATGGTTTCACACTGTCTTTGCCGCGCATGGTCGGCCCGACAGCTCCAGTCTGCCTTGCCGACGGAGTATCCGCCAGAGCGCGCATCACGTCTCGGGCGGCAGCACCCGCAGGCGCAACTCGCGCAACTGTTCGTTGGTGGGCTCGGAAGGAGCGCCCATCATCAGGTCTTCGGCCCGCTGGTTCATCGGGAACAGGATGACCTCGCGGATATTGGCCTCGTCGGCCAGAAGCATGACGATGCGGTCGATGC
>CAZRNL010000113.1:0-9088 GCA_964601395.1 uncultured Silicimonas sp.
GCCGTCGCGGCTGTGGATCAGCCAGCCAGCGGGGTTGCCGCCGACGTCGACGAAATCCTCGCCAGTGAAAACCGCCAGCACGCCGGGCATCTTCGCGGCTTTCGAGGTATCGACGGACTTGATTACTCCAGCGGCCACGTCCGATCGCGCGAAGGCGGCGAAGGTCTGGCGCTGAAGATTGATATCGTCGGTGTACCGGCCGCGGCCGGTGATGAAACGCTGATCCTCGCGGCGGCGCGGCGAGGTTCCGATCACGCTGTCTTTGGGCATATCTCTTTCCTCCCTTATCCCGCGGCCACGGCGGGCACGTCCTGACCGGACGCGGCCAGGATCGCCTTGACGATGTTGTGGTAGCCGGTGCAGCGGCAGATATTGCCGTCGAGATAGTGTCGCACCTCTGCTTCAGTCGGCTTCGGCTTCTCTTTCAGAAGCGCCGCGGCCGACATGATCATGCCGGGCGTGCAGAAGCCGCACTGAAGCCCATGGTATTCCTTGAAGGCCGCCTGGATCGGGTGCAGTTCGTCCCCATTCGCCATTCCTTCGATCGTCGTGACATCGGCGCCGTCGACATCCTGCGCGAAGAGCGTACAGGCCTTGACCGCCTCGCCGTCCACATGGACGACGCAGGCGCCGCACTGGGACGTGTCGCAGCCGACATGCGTTCCGGTGAGGTGCAGCTTTTCGCGCAGAAGGTCGACGAGAAGTGTCCGCCCCTCTACGTCGACCGAAACAGTGCGGCCATTCACAGTCATGGATACCGATGGCATCGAGTTCCTCCCTTTTGAATTATTTTGGCGGCCCAAGTCGCCTGCTCCCTGGAGTTGATTTGGTAACCGCGATGAGGTGTGTGTCAACGGAAGACTTGCCGGTCTTGCAGGAACAGCGGAACCTGGCCATTTCCCGGGCTGCCGGAAGTGCCAATCGTGACGGGGACGCAATTCATAGACAATTCTAAAAATGCCGCAGGATTGAATACCTAATGGCCCAGTCCCGCCACAATATTGGCCGATTCTGCCGATAGACCCAATCTGTCGCAGCAAGGCAGGTGGCGGCTGTACGGCGTTAAGACCCTTGAAATCAATGGGTTGCCGACAGATCAACCTGCTTCACGCGGTAACGAAACGGGATCCGAATGGACGCAGGGCAACATCACGTCGAAACAGGACACAGCGACTCGTTCGCTGACGCGCTGAAGCCGGGCACCGAGCTTCTGCACGGGCAGTTCCGTATCGAGAAGTTCCTGAACGCCGGCGGCTTCGGGATGACCTACCTGGCGCGTGACAGCCTGGACCGCATCGTCGTCATCAAGGAATGCTTCCCTTCGTCCATGTGCTGCCGGAACGACGGCAACGTCATGGCGCGCTCGCGCCAGCATCAGGCGGAATTCGACGCGGTTGTGAAACATTTCGGCGCTGAAGCGCGCCGGCTGTCAAAGCTGCAGCATCCCAACATCGTCGGGATCCATCAGGTCTTCGAAGACAACATGACCGCCTACATGGCGCTCGATTTCGTGCGTGGCCGGGATCTTCTCGACACGATCGAAGACCCGCGGATGAAATTGCACCCGCGCGACGTCAAGGACATCCTGCTGAAGTGTCTGGAAGCGGTTCACTACATCCACAACAACGATGTGCTGCACCGTGACATCAGCCCCGACAACATCCTGATCGACGGCAAGGGCAATCCGGTCCTGATCGACTTCGGCGCGGCCAAGGAAGAGGCGACGCGGGCCTCGCGCGCGCTGTCTGCGCTACATGTCGTCAAGGACGGTTATAGCCCCCACGAATTCTATATCGCCGGATCGACGCAGGATGCGTCTTCGGACCTCTATTCGCTGGGCGCCACGTTCTACCATGTGCTGACCGGCATCGCTCCGCCGGACAGCCAGGCGCGCGTGTCGGCCATCGCCAGCGACCGCCCCGATCCCTATCGCCCCGTCTCGGGCAAGTTCCCGCAGTTCGAGGACGCCTTCCTTCACGCCATCGACAAGGCCCTGTCGGTCTTTCCGCCCGACCGTATCCAGTCCGCGCGCGAATGGATCGAACTGGTCGACACCGAGCGTCGCCGCTCGGCCGCCATGGCGCAGGCCGAACTGGACCGTCAGATCGAACTGTCGATCTCCAAGCTTGTTCAAGAAACGAACAAGGCGGTCGAGGCCGATATCAAGGCCCACGAAATCAAGGCGCTGGCGGAACGCAAGGAAGCACAGCGTCTTCAGAAGCTTGTCGAGGAGCAGGCCCGTCAGCGCAAGAAGACGCTCGACGAGCTTGCGATGCTTGACGACCGCTCGTGGAGGGAATCGCAGGCTCAGGCGTTGGAAGACGCCTCGCGCCGATCCGCCATGAAGGCGCATGACGAACTCACCGGAACCCGGCGCAAGAAGCGGTCGCTTCTCAGCCGTCTCCTCCCCTTCGGTCTGTTGCGCGGAACATTCCGCAGCGGCGGTCGGTCGGACTATCTCTGAAAGGCAGCGATATGAAGATACTTTCAAGAATGTTGTCTCGGAAGAACCAGCCTCAACCAGGGTTGGAGAAGATGGATCTGGACATGGATCTGGAGCCATTGCGTCGCCGGGAGGACGCGACTGCCGACGATTCCGGAGATATCAATTCATCCGTGCGTTCCGGAGGGTCGCGCGATCAACTCATGTCTGCGCGGACCGGGTCCACTTCCGATGACATCCTGCCGCCGAGCGAGCCCGAGCCCGAAGTCGTTGCCGAAAGCTGGAACGACACGGACTGGGAAGACGATGATTGGGATGACGACGAGGATTGGGGCTACGAGGATCTGGCTCCGCAAGACCCTGTCCGTGAATTGAAGGCTTCGCAGGACAAGGCCCACCTTGTGGACGAGATCCGCGAAGCGATGACGTCGGTGAGCCATGTGAAGCCGGACGAACCTGCGGGCGCGGCCGACAAGGATGATTTCGCCTTCACCAACCGCTGGGCCGAGGACGACGAGTTCGGCCGCCGTGCGATCGCGAGAAGCCAGTTGACCGGAAATGCCTCGGAAGACCGGATTCTCCAGAAGACCGAGACCGTCATGACCGACCGTGAAACCAGCCGCAGGCGCTCTGCGATGGCACATCTCAAGGCCGCAGCCGCAGCGACGAAGGCCGACCGCGTTCTCAAGCACGTTGTCAGCCGCGACCTGTCTGCCGATCCCGAGGAGCAGAGCCCTTACCGCGACGATCTGGCCAAGGTGGTGCGTCCGCATCGCCCGACCAGCCGCCCGATCAGCCGAGTTGTCTCGCACCCTGTTTCGCAGCAGGCCATCTGGGACCAGGGAGAAGGCGACGAGGATGCCGCGCTTTATGCCGCGTCGACGGAAGATCACCTGGCGGACTCCTCGATCGAGGCAGAACTGGCGGCGGCCGAGGCTGAACGTCTGGCCCGCGCACCCATCGACCTGAGCGAAGAGGACTTCGCGGACGATTCGATCTTCCAGAGCAGGGGTTCGGGCGTACTGGACGAGCCCGAGGTCGAGGCGGAAGCCGAGGACGACGGTTTTCCGAACAGTCCCTTTGCCGCCGGCAATGTCGACGATGACGACGTTTCCAACGCCTTCGACGCATCGGAAGATTTCGACGAAGATTCTTACGAGGACAATCTCGGCGACGTGGATGACGATTTCAAACCGCGTCCGAGCTCGGTCGTATCCGAAGCCGTGGCCTTCGCCAATGCTACGGAAGACACGATCGAGGAGCCCGACGAGGCCGAAGTGCGCAAGAAGATCTGGGAAATGGCCGACGAGGTTGCACCGGAAGTCGAGCACTCCACTCCTCGCCAGGCCGAACCTGTCCTGAGCGGCGCGCCGGTCGTAGCCGGCCGAGCAGGCCGCAGCGCCGGTCGAGTCAAGACCCGCATGCTGGGGTTCCAGCCCGAGGCGCATGCGCCCAAGGATGTTTTCGAGGACACCGCCGAGAAAGTCGCCGGCACTCAGGCTACACACTTTCCGGCCGGCTGGATTGTCGTGGTCGCGGGACCTGGCCGGGGTGCGAGCTTCACCTTGCACAACGGCGTAAGTCAGATCGGCCGTGGCGAAGACCAGGTCGTGAGGCTTGACTTCGGCGACACGTCGATCAGCCGGAACAACCATGCCGCCGTGGCTTATGACGACGAGCAGGGCAAGTTCTTCCTCGGTCATGGTGGCAAGTCCAACCTTGTCCGGTTGAACGGACGTCCGGTGCTGTCGACCGAAGAGATGGCGAACGGCGACCAGATCCGGATCGGTGAGACCACACTGAAGTTCGTATCGCTTTGCAGCGAAGAGTTTACCTGGAAATCGACTGAAGGGACCGACAGCTCGAATGTCTAACTCGCCGGACATAAGGTTCGACGTAGCGTCGGTTCTGAATCGCGGTTGCCGCGACTATCAGGAAGATGCGATCGCCACGGATTTCCCGCTTGGTGCGGACTTCGGCTATGCCGTCCTTTCGGATGGCATGGGCGGACACGCCGCGGGGGACGTGGCGTCGAAGATCGTCGTGACCGAAGTGTTCAGCGAGTTGAAGTTCCAGTCCTCTGATACGAAGAGTTTCTCGGACAATGTCGGCAAGGTTCTGAAAAGCGCCGCCATTTCGGCGAACGAATGTATGGCAGCCCATGCCGCGACCAATCCCGATACAGCGGGAATGGGGGCGACGCTGGTGGCGCCGGTCATCGTGCGCGACGACTTGTTCTGGATCTCGATCGGCGACTCGCCGCTCTATCTGATGCGAGATGGCGCTCTCCAGCAATTGAACGAAGATCATTCGCTGGGCCCGCACATCGACTACATGGTCCGTTCCGGCATGATGTCCGAAGACATCGGCCGCAACCATCCGGATAGGAATGCTCTGACATCGGTGTTGATCGGAGAGGCGATCGAGCGCATCGACTGCCCGGATCGACCCTTGAAGCTCAAGCACAACGACATCCTGATCGTGGCCAGCGACGGCCTGCAGTTCCTGACCGACGGCCAGATCACCGACATCGTGAACGCGCACGGCAAGCACGGGTCGGCCGTCATCGCCGAGACGCTTCTGGACGAGCTGCGCGCGCTTGACGATCCCGAACAGGACAACTTCTGTTTCTCGGTCATCCGCGTCGAATTCCGTAATGTCGTGGAAGAGAACGCCAACATCTTCACCGCGGAATTCGATCGTCGGGCGAACCGGTCCCGGCAAGGCACCACGCGGCCAATCACGCCGCAACGCGAACCTGCGGAAGAGGAAGTTTCGGAGGCAGTCGTGATGACCGGCGCTCCGGCGAACGACTCCAGCAAGATCGGCGCGGAGAAGGCAAAAGAGAAGGCCGAGACGACCCCGATCTTCCTCAGGCGTCGCTGGCTTGCCACGGACAGCGGTACATGAAGGACAATGCGACAGACGATACCGTGATCGAGACGCTGGAAGCGGCCCTTGCTTCAAGCAGCCTCCCGACCGCTGCGCGCGACTATGCCCAGCACCTTCTGCGCCGCCTGAGTTCGCCAGTCCGTCTTTCGGTTCTGGGCCTGCCGAACTCGGGAAAATCCGAACTGATCAACATGTTCGCGGGCCGCAGGTTGCTGCCCCGCAACGCCCGCCTGCCCACGACCGAACTGGTCTACGGCGAGTTTGACCGGATGACCGTTACCTGGGTGGACGGACGCGTTACGACCGAGGACAAGCTGGATTTCGACGGAGTTTCGGGAAAGAACGCCGCGTTCCTTCGGATCGAGACCCCGGCACCCATCTTGCAGCGTATCTCGCTGCTAGAGGTCGTCACCGACGGAACTGCGCTCGATCTGTCCTCGGCCGTCGATTGGTCCGTGCGTCGCACAGATATCGCTCTTTGGTGCACGCAATCCTTCGACGAAGCTGAACAGACCGTATGGCGCCGGGTTCCGGACAGCCTGAAGGACCATGCGTTCCTTGTCCTGACCAAGGCCGACGTCCTCTCGAGTGAAAAGTCCCTTTCGAAACGCGTCGCGTCGCTCGAGACGATTGTTGCCGAAGAATTTCATTCGCTGTTCGCAGTCGCAACGCTTCAGGCGCTGAATGCACACAACGGCTCCGGTGCGATCGACGAGTCGATGTACCACGCCTCGGGCGGTGGTGCCCTGACGGCCGAGATCCTGCGTCACGCGGAACGCGGCCGCAGAGCTGACTTTGACGGCGCGCACATGTTTCTCGCGCGCTACAAGATCAGGCCCGTGACCACTGCCGGACCCGGCAAGGCAAGCGCCAGGCCGCCTGTCGCGGCTGCGCCTGTCGTCCACCCGTCCGCAGAGGTCGCGCTGTCTTCCCCCGGGAAGCCATCCGTCCCCGTCACAGCGCCCGTGACCACTTCTGTCACTGACTCCGAACTCCGCGTGCGCCCGACCAATGTCGCGCTTTTTGCCGATGCCGTCCGGTTTCTCAAACGCCGGGGCGACACGCTTGCCGACAAGTCGGCGGCCCTGGGCGAAGGAAAGGCACAGGGCTTGATAGATCACTGCGTCGATGCGGTCGAATACTTGGTGGACCTGTTCAGTCGGGAGGAAACCGGATGCACGGTGGCAGACGCCTTCATCGACGAACTGGCCGAAGCGGCCGACATGATGGTTCTCATGCAGGTCGAGGAGGGCGATGCCCCCGCCGCGGATGCCGCCACGTTGCTTCTGCAACTCAGGCGCGACATGGAAATGAAATTGGCGGCATGAACGGTCGGGCTTCCGCCTATTGACCGAACATGCGCCACAAAATGGCCATTTTGCCCCGGAATTGTATCCAAACCCGGGACACGTTCCGATGGCCTTGAGAAGATATTGTTAGTGAACGCCAATTGGCGGCCGTGCGATTTGACAGGTGTACAATGAACGCAGATACGACGATAGCCACCGAGGGAGCCAAGCGGGCTTCCGGCCAGTCCAAGCTTCTGAGCCGAGGGTTCGAGGGGCTGCAACCGTATCTTCAGAAGTCGATGGACCTCAGGCAGGCTCTCGTGCGGCTTGGCAAGATCGGTGACAAGGCGACGAACCGCGCCGCCCGTAAACTGCACCACCAGCTCAAGCATGCCGAACCGTCGATCACGATGATCGGACAGGTCAAGGCCGGCAAGACTTCTCTGGTCAACGCCATGGTCGGACTGCCGGACCTTTTGCCCGCGGACGTAAACCCCTGGACCTCTGTCGTCACGTCGCTTCACCTGAACCCCCACATCGCTCCGGAAGAAAACCGGGCGAGTTTCCGGTTCTTCGACATGGAGGAATGGAGCCGCCTGCTGGACCGTGGCGGACGGATCGGCGAACTCGCCAGCCGCGCTGGCGCCGAGGATGAACTCGAAAAGGTCCGCGCGCAGGTGATCGAGATGCGCGAGAAGTCACGCGCCCGCCTTGGCGACAAGTTCGAAATGCTTCTGGGTCAGCAGCACGACTACAACTATTTCGACAACGATCTGATCGAACGCTACGTCTGCCTCGGTGACGATTTCGAGGAAGATTACGAGACCAGCCAGGCGCAGGGCCGTTTCGCCGACATCACGAAATCGGCCGAGCTCTATGTCTATCGTCCCGAACTGCCGATGCCGCTCTGCATTCGGGACACCCCCGGCGTCAACGATACGTTCATGATCCGCGAGCAAATCACGATCCGCGCGATACGCGAAAGCCGTCTTTGCGTCGTCGTTCTGGCGGCGCACCAGGCGCTTTCCTCGGTTGACCTTGCGCTGATCCGGATGATCGCCAACGTCAAATCGCGGGAAGTGATCGTGGTCGTCAACCGCATCGATGAACTACCCGACCCGGTGAACCAGGTTCCCGAGATCCGCGACAGCATCCGCAAGACACTGACCGAGCACGACGGGCCGAAGGACGCACAGATCATCTTCGCATCGGCCTTCTGCGGAAACGCCGCCCTTATGGGGCGGTCCGATGCATTGGACGACAAGACGCGCACCGAAATGATCAAGTGGGCCAAGGTCCAGGGTACGCTTGAGAGCGAAGCCGGACTGACAGACGAAGAACTTCTTTGGGAAGTGTCCGGTCTGCCTCAGATCTATGCCGCCATCAGTGAACGGATCGTCGAAGGTAACGGGCAAGAGCTTCTGGACCGGGTCGCGAAAGCGGCGATGAACCTGGCCAACGGCTTGAACGCCGCGCAGCAAGTCGTGTCGCGGCGCGATGGCGATGCCACGCTTCCGCCTCTGCAACTGAAGGGACTGGAGGCCGAGTTGTCGAATGTCGAGGCCACGGCGATAGCTTCGATGAACGCCGGGTTCGACGCGGCGATCGAGGACTTCCACAAGCGTCTTGACCGCTCTCACCGCAGCTTTCTCGAACGCGCCACCGGCTCGCTGTTGCAGCATCTGGACCAGAACGGCTCGGAAGAGGTCTGGGAATACGACCCGACCGGGCTTCGGATCCTGATGCGGACCGCCTACCAGGTTTTCGGCCGCAATGCGCAGAAGGTGACCAAGGACGTCCTTGTGAGCACGGCTCAGGATTATGCCGGTCTGTATCACCGCCTGTTCGAAGTGTCGGACGAGGGTTTCGGCATCGAAGCGCCAACCGCCCCGCGCGTGCCGTCGCCGGTTCTTCTGGGCCAGACTATCTGCCTTGACCTGAAAGGCACGTGGTGGAACCGCTGGTGGCACAAGCGCCGCGGTTATCGCAACTTCGCGACCGAGTTCGCGGAAATGATCAAGGCCGAGACCGATCCGATCGTCGAGGCACTGCGTGGTGTGCACGCCGAGGCCATGCGCGACAGTTCCGTCCAGGTGCTGCGCGAGTTCCTCGATGAACAGCGTTCGATACTGGCTCGGATCGCCGAGGAAGCAGAGGCGCGTCCCGATGGTGTCGGAACGCTTCTCGACGAGAACAGCGCGTCTACCCGGCGCGCCCAGCTCCAGCAGACGATGGCGGCTCTGACAGAGTTCGCCGCATAGAAATTCGAGGACGATCGAGATGAGTGGTAACGATCACATGGCTGCAAACTCCCAGAACTCCACATCGGCGGAAGGGACCGTGCAATCGCTGCGCATTTCGAAGCCTGTCGACAATGCAAAGGAAGCCGAGGTCGCCAAGCGCGAGACCGCGCCCGAGGAAAAACGCAAGCCCAGGGTTTGTCTCATGGGCGAATTCAGCGCCG
>CAZRNL010000114.1:0-9063 GCA_964601395.1 uncultured Silicimonas sp.
TTTATGCTTACGTCACTTTGATGGGCGGCGATCAGCCTTCGGAAGAGCTGCGGAAAGAGCTGGAAGCCTGGGTGCGGAACGAGATCGGACCGATCGCCAAGCCGGACCTGCTGCAATTCGCGCCTGGCCTGCCCAAGACGCGCTCCGGCAAGATCATGCGCCGCATCCTGCGCAAGATCGCCGAGAACGACTATGGCGCACTGGGCGACACCTCGACACTGGCCGAACCGGAAGTCGTGGACGATCTGATCGCGAACAGGATGAACCGGGGCTGACTCCCTCCATCTCGGTCGGAAAGCCGAAGGCCCGCACCTGATCCGTGCGGGCTTTCATCGTTCTATCCTACCGGGTCTGTTGCAATCTCTAGGTCCCCAAACAGAGAAAAAAGCTTGCGGCGCTCGAAAATCAGGCGCAGGTCTTGGCGGACTGTCTGACCACGCGCGCCTCAACGTGACCAGCGGCCGGTTTCTTGAGGGAGTGCTGGGTCGTGAGGATGGATCGCATCTATATAATGACGGGCTTTGCCTGGCTGATCTTCGGAATGGTGTTCGGGATCTACCTCGGCATCAAAGAACAACTGAACCTTTCGAATTCTCATGCCCACGCCAACCTGCTCGGTTTCGTCATATCCGTGCTTTTCGGTCTGCTGCACCGCAACTGGCCATTGCTCGCAGCGACCCGCCTGGCGATGCCACAATTCGTCATCTACCAGCTTGGCGCAGTCGTCCTCGTGGCGGGCAAGTACAGCATCGACAACGGGGGCAACGGCACGCTTGCGCCTCCGGGTTCGGTGCTGGTCGTGATCGGTTCACTTCTGATGTTGTGGATGTTCGCCAGAACCGAGGGCGGCAAGACCGCAGGTGCAACATGACACACAAGGTGCAGGAACATTACGGCGCCGCAGATATCACCTCGAAGATATTCGCCGCCATTCCCTGGAATCCCGACCGGGACGCGCTGCTCTCGGCGGAGCAGCTTTATCCCTTCGACCAGTTGCACGGCCGCGAACTGCTGGCCACGCGCGACCATGCCGCACGCCTGGACCCGCAACGGGACGATCACCTTCTGGATGTCGGATCGGGCATCGGGGGACCGGCACGCTATTTCGCCGCCACCTATGGGTGCCGCGTCACCGGCATCGACGTGACGCCTGAGTTCGTGGCGGCGGCCCGGGATCTCACGTCCCGCTGCGGCCTTGGCGATCATGTGACGTTCATCGAAACCGATGCGGTGGCGACTCCTGCCGAGGACGAAAGCTTCGATCACGCCTACAGCTTCTACGTGGGCATGAACCTGCCCGACAAACTTGCTATCCTGACCGAGATCTTCCGGCTGATGAAGCCGGGTGGCAGACTGATCTGGACCGAGGTCACAGCCGGAGAAGGAGCGCCAACCTATCCGCTGCCGTGGTCCGATAACGCCGCTGACAGCCACGTTCGGACGCGGGAAGATCTCCTGGACCACTTCACCGCGGCAGGCTTTCGCATTCAGGCGGTGGAAGACGAGACCCACGCGCACCTTGAATTGGCCAAAAAGATGAAAGACAGCAACAGACTGCCGACGCCTGACCAGATGCAGGCGAACCAGGTGGTTCTAGGACAGGATTTCGTGGCGCGCCGGATGAACTATATCGCCAGTCTTGGCGAGGGCACCATCGCCAGCACGCTGATCGAAGCGCGCAAGCCCCTGTAACGAGGGCTATTCCGTTTCAACGCCCTTCGAGGCTGTCTTGGCGTCATCGGCGTCCGCAACCGCTTCGGCTGCTTCTTCCTCGGCCGGTCGTGACTGCCACATCTTCGAGCCGCTTCTCGAACGGCTCCTGCTTGCGCCTGAAGGGGCTGGCGTGGCCAGGAACTCGGCCAGGTTGAATTTCGGTTTCGCGGTAAACATGGTCATCGAATGATGCCTTTCTCTGGCACAGGAAACTGCGCCTCTGCATCACATATGGGGCTTTTGACTGCTTTTTGTAAGCACGAAATCCAGATTACCCGGCAAGGACGTTCAAGAAAGGCGATCTCTGCACCAAAGCGGCCGGGATTAGGATTTCCGAAAACACTTTTGAAGGGCACTTGAAACACCTTTGAAGGGCACTTGGTTCCGGAATTTATTTGGACCGGCGCTTGGAACAGATCGCCGCATCAGCCGGTTTGATCATCAACGAAGCCCAAACAATGGAGGATGCTTCAATGACACTCAAATCCACGCTACTCACGTCAGTAGCCGTTCTGTCAATGACGGCCGGATCGGCACTTGCCGAGAACCACACCGCTGCCGCCGATCAGTCTGCTGCAACATCTGAAGCGGCCAACCCGAGCGGCGACTACCCGCTTGGCTGGGATAGTGACCTTGACGCCCGTTATGCTGACATTGCCGACCGTCCCGTTGATGAACTGATCGGCATCGACGTGATCTCTTCGCGAGGTGAAGACGTCGGCGAAATCGACAATTTCGTCATTATCGGGGACCAGTTGAGAGCTGTAGTCGGCGTAGGAGGGTTCCTTGGTCTCGGCGAGCACGAAGTAGCGCTGGCCCTCGCCGACCTCGAGTACGACGGCGAGCAGATCATCATACCATTCACCGAGGAAGAGCTGGAGGCCATGCCGGAGTATACTGAGGCAACCGAGCAAATCGCTCTCTCCGGGACGGAAACTTTCAGGACGCGTGGCGACATGCAGGCCCCCGCCGACTCGGTTGCAGGCATGGCCGGCACCCAGCTTGAGGTCGACCGCGACGCGACCGCAATGACCGAGGGCGCTGATGACACCGTCGCCGAAGGTCAACCCCTGACTGAAGAGTCAGAAAACCTTGCGGAGAACACCGGCGACGCCGTAGCCGAAGGCGCTGCCGAGGCAGAGCAGACCGCTGAAAACATGGCCTCCGAAGCCGGAAACGCCTTGGAAGAGGCCGGCGACGAAACGGCTCAGGCCGCTGACGCGGCAGGTAATGCCGTCGAAGAGGGCGCCAACCAGATGGCCGA
Source organism: uncultured Silicimonas sp. (assembly GCA_964601395.1). Classification (GTDB taxonomy): domain Bacteria; phylum Pseudomonadota; class Alphaproteobacteria; order Rhodobacterales; family Rhodobacteraceae; genus JAVJUV01. The sequence goes on from CAZRNL010000114.1 coordinate 2,978, forward strand.
AGCTGCGGATAACGCCGCGACTGCCACCGGAAACTGGTTCGAGAGAGTATCGGCCGAACTGGGTGAGCTTGCCGATGCACCGATCACCGAGTTCGAAAACAAGGAAGTTGTTTCGGCCGAAGGTCAGGTCGTCGGTGAAGTCGATAACGTCGCCATGCTTGGCGGTCAGCCGGTTGCCATCGTCGGGATCGGCGGCTTCATCGGAGTGGGTGAGCACGACGTTGCTCTGGACCTTACCCAGCTGTCCTGGAACGGCGAACAGTTCGTTATTCAGGGGTACACCGAGCAAGAGTTGAAGGAGATGCCGGAAGTCGATGTGTCCGACCTCGAAATGCTGGACTCCGACGCAACGCTTCGGTCGCACGCCCGCATGTAATCCATTACGTTGGTAACGAGTTCATTTCCAAGTATCAGGGCCGCCCCGATCAGGGGCGGCCCTTCAGGCTCAAAGAGCTCTGCGCCACCAACGCTTCCATATCGTCAGCGCACGGCGACGGTATTCCGGCCCGCGAAGGGCCATCTTGATAACTTCCGTCATGGTGAACTACTCGCTTAGCCTGCCTCGGCGTGGTTATTCCACGCTCTGACGACGACTTTAGACGCTCAACATGCATTTTCAAAAGTGAAGATTCGGATATCAGCGAAGTTATGCCGGAAGTGTGACCTCACGCGGAGTCACTCCGCACCGACGTCACTCAGGACCCGGACATATACCGACCTACTCGGCAGCGAGGTCCTTGCTCCAGTGAAAGTTCTGGCTGCAAAGAGCGATCAGACGCAGGCTGGTGCCGCCGATCGTGAACGTATCGCCATCCCGAAGTATTGAGTGAGACCGCCTCTCGACCCCGTTCACACGCACCGCCGTGCTGGCGTCGAGCACGAAGGCATGACGCCCCTCGTCATAGGTCAGGGCCGCCTGATCCTTGTCCTTGATGGCAGGATCGCCGAAATCCAGACGGATCGTTGCGCCCGGCATCGCACCCACAAGCGAGCTTCCACGTTCAAGCGGAAACCACTCGCCGTTCCCCTGCCCCTCCACGATCACCAGCCAGCCGTATGGAAAGCGGGGACGACCCGAGGTCTCACGGTTTGGCGTCATCGTGGATACAGTGGGCGCAGGATCGACAGCTTCAGGGGTGACGTCGGCGACAACGCGTGGCGCGGATGGGCGTTTCGGGGTCGGCAACTCGATCTCGGTCCGTGGGGCATCGTCAAGCCACGACATATCCTTGGAGGGCGCGTCGGCCCGGTCGGGGTTCAGCACCTCGTCCGGCACCGTCAGGTGAATGATCGCCTTGTCCTTGGCGGCAGAGCCTCGGCCATCGTCCGACTTTCGTTTCCGACCAATCAACTTTCCGAACATGGGCCTCTTTCCTGGTATTCGTATCGGGCCGACATGCCAAAAAAATCTGACGAAAAAAAGGCCCGGTCACCGATTCATGAAAACGGGCGCGCACTCGACGTACGCGCCCGCCGCAGGATCCAAGGTAGATCAGTTCAGAGCTTCGTCCGTGATGTCATGCGTCCACGCGCCTTCCGGCTCCTTGGTGATCGCCGGATTGTCCGGGCTCACGGCCTTCAGCAGCGTTTGCACGGTCTGCTCGTAGTCGGCCGGATCAAGCTCTCCGGTCGACCCTTCGGTCAGCTTGTTCACCTCGCCGACCATGTAGACCTGGTGGTCCAGCGTCTGTGCCCCCGTCTCGTCGTTGTCCAGAACGATCTGTGCGGCCTCTTCGGGGTTTTCGCGCGCGTAGTCCCAGCCCTTCATCGAGGCACGTACAAAGCGGACCATCTTGTCCTTGAAAGCCTCGTCCTGAAGGTTGTCTTCCAGGACGTAAAGCCCGTCCTCCAGCATCCCGAATCCTTCCTCGAGATAGTTGAACGTCACCAGTTCATCCTCGGCGATGCCGCCCTGAAGGATCTGGCGATATTCGTTGTAGGTCATCGTCGAAATGCAGTCGGCCTGCCCTTGCAACAGCGGATCGGCAGAGAAAGCCTGTTTGATGACCGTCACGCCATTCTCGTCCGCGCCATCGGTCTCGATCCCAAGCGACGCCATCCAGGCATAGAACGGATACTCGTTGCCGAAGAACCAGACACCCATGGTCTTACCCACGAAATCGTCCGTGGTCTCGATCCCGTTCTCCTTCAGGCAGTTCACCTGCAAACCGCCCTTCTTGAAAGGCTGGGCGATGTTCACCAGCGGCACGCCGCGTTCGCGCGCAGCCAGACCCGCGGCCATCCATGTGGTGATGACGTCGGCACCGCCGCCTGCGATCACCTGCTCGGGCGCGATGTCCGGTCCACCGGCCTTGATCGTGACGTCTAGGCCCTCTTCGTCATAGAAGCCCTTGTCCTTGGCCACGTAGTAGCCTGCGAACTGGGCTTGCGTGACCCATTTCACCTGCAACGTGACGGCATCCTGTGCCAACGCAGCAGTGGCGCTCAGGCCAAGCGCCGCGATTGCTCCGAATACGTACTTCATTTGGTAACTCCCCATTTTTGAACTCAACGTCTTTGTGACGGGTGCCAGAAGGTCACCCAACGCTCGACCAGTGCAACCACACCGTAGAACAGCGATCCCGCGAGGGCGGCGACCGCGATTTCCGCCCAGACCATATCAAGGGCAAGCTGCCCGACACTGGTCGAAATCCTGAATCCCATACCCACGATCGGCGACCCGAAGAACTCGGCAACGATGGCCCCGATCAGCGCCAGAGTCGATGAAATCTTGAGTCCGTTGAAGATGAACGGCATCGCAGCCGGCAAGCGCAGCTTGAACAGCGTCTGCCAGTATCCGGCGGCATAGGTCCGCATCAGGTCCCGCTGCATGGCGCCGGATTCCCTTAGCCCTGCGAGTGTGTTCACCAGCATCGGAAAAAAGACCATCGTGAACACCACCGCCGCCTTGGACTGCCAGCCGAAGCCGTACCACATGACGAAGATGGGCGCGGTACCGACGATGGGAAGCGCCGCCATGAAGTTGCCGACCGGCAGCACGCCCTTCTGCAGGAACGGCGAGCGGTCGACGAAGATCGCCACAAGGACCGCCGCCGCGCAGCCCAGCGCATAGCCCGGAAGCGCGCCCTTCACGAAGGTCTGGATGAAATCCTGCCGGAGGAGGTCGGTCGTCGCGGCGATCTTGGCCGCGATGTCCGTAGGCGCGGGCAGGATGACCAGCGGCACGTCGAACAGTTGCACGACCAGTTCCCAAAGACCCAACAGCGCCAGGCCGAACACTGCGGGCACCAGGTATCCGGCCAGCGCACCGCCACGGTTCGCCAGCAAGGCGTTGAAGGCCCAAAGGATCAGCCAGACCGTTACTGCGACCCCTGCTCTCCAGTCAGCCAGAAAGGCCGTTGCCACGGCAAGCGCCGCAAGGACACGGACGGGAGAGATCAGAGCCGTCACCGCCCCATCCCCATTTGCCGGAACTTCATCCGTTCGACGACGCCGATCAGCCCGACGAAGGCGGCTGCGACGAAGGCCGCCATGAACAGCGCCGACCAGATTTGGATGGTCTGCCCGTAATAGCTGCCCGCCAGCAGGCGCGCCCCCAGCCCCTGCCCTCCACCCGAGGGCAACTCACCCACGATCGTGCCGACAAGAGCTGCCGCCGCACCGATCTTGAGCGAGGCAAAGAGATAGGGCAGCGAAGCTGGCAGTCTCAGCCGCCACAGCGTCTGGACGTCGCTGGCGTTGTAGGTCTTCAGAAGATCCAGTTGCATCCGGTCCGGGCTTCGCAACCCTTTCACCATACCGACAACGACGGGAAAGAACGACAGGTAGGCCGAGATCAACGCCTTGGGCAGAAGCCCCGTCAGTCCGACGCTGGCCAGCACCACGACAACCATCGGAGCGATGGCGAGAATGGGAATGGTCTGCGAGGCAATCGCCCAAGGCATCACGCTCATGTCCATCGCCCGGTTGTGGACGATCCCGACCGCCAGCAGAATGCCCATGCCCGTCCCGATGGCAAACCCGAGCAAGGTCGCCGACAGCGTTGCCCAGGCATGGAAGACAAGGCTCTTTTTCGAGAAAACGGGTTCCATGACCGTCGTTGACCAAAGCTCGGTCACGACCTGATGCGGCGCGGGAAGGCGTGGTTTTTCCTCCGTCCAGGTGAACGGGATTGCCGCCGGGTTGGCCGCGATCAGGGCAAATGCCCCCATATCGCTCCGCTCACCCCGATTGGCAGGTGTCGCCTCGAATCCGTGCTGGCGCGCCAGGTTCACGGTCCCGTGGATATTCATCGGCAAGCAGGCTGCGTACCAGATGGCAAGGATCGCGGCAATGACGGTCAGGACGGGCACGAGACTACGCATGACGCCTCACGGCCAGCCAGACCGCTGCGACGCCGAGTGCGACGGCACTGCCGCCGAAGAAGACCATGGCGAACCATCCATCGGCGCAATTCGCGGTGGCCTCCCATTCGGCGCGGTCAATCTCGGGACACCCGCGGAACCGGAAATCCGACCGAGCGGCGTCCCAGATGAGACCCGACAGCCCCGCCCCGAGCGCCGCGATGATCGCCAGCGTCCGCCTCACGAGGCCACCAACCGGGATAGCGAGCCACGAAGTCGGATGCGTCGCGAGTCCGATCTTCCGGCACCGCGACCGACCTCGTGCCATACAAGATGCCGACCGATTGCCGACGGGTAGCCGACACCCCTCACAACTCGTCCCCATGTCCCGCGCGCAGCCCCTCGCGGACCCTGTGGGCCACCTCGATAAACTCGGGCGTATCGCGGATATCCAACGGTCGCTCTTTCGGCAAAGGGCTGTCGATCACGTCGGTGATCCGACCCGGACGGGGCGACATGACGACAATCTTGGTCGACAGATAGACAGCTTCCGGTATCGAGTGCGTCACGAACCCGATGGTCTTCCCGGTCTTCGCCCAGAGGCTCAGCAACTCCTCGTTCAGCCGGTCCCGCACAATCTCGTCGAGCGCGCCGAAGGGCTCGTCCATGAGAAGGATGTCCGCATCGAAGGAGAGCGCCCGGGCGATGGACGCCCGTTGTTGCATCCCGCCAGACAACTGCCAGGGAAATTTCTTTCCAAATCCTTCCAGATCAACGAGTTCCATCACTTTCTTGACACGGGCTTCCATGTCCGAGGCCCCGTACCCCATGATCTCCAGTGGCAGCCGGACATTCCCTGCGATCGTCCTCCAGGGATACAACCCCGCCGCCTGGAACACATAGCCGTAAGCCCGCGCTCGCCGCGCTTCGTCCGGCGTCATGCCATTGACCGACAGCGTTCCCTCGGTCGGCGTCTCCAACGCGGCGACGGCGCGCAGGAACGTGGTCTTGCCGCACCCGGACGGCCCGATAAAGCTGACGAACTCACCCTTGCCGATACTTAGCGAGACATCCTTCAAGGCATGGACCGGACCGTCGCCGGTGTGGAAGGTCAGCGAGAGGTTTCTTGCCTCTATTACAGAGGCTTGCAGACCGTTCCCTGGTGTCTCGGCAGCCTCGGTGACAGCGGCCATCTAGACCCCGCTCGCCGGTATGCCCGTCCGCTCCACCTTGCGCGGTGCCGTCAGTTCCTTCCATGTCGAGAGCGCCCTGTTCACCGGCGTCATCGGGGGACGCGCGACGAACTCGCCATGTCCCTCTTCGGTTCGAACCTCGCCGTCCATGATCGCCACCTTGCCCCGCGTCAGAACAAAGCGCGGCAGCCCCTTGACCTTCTGGCCTTCGAAGACGTTGTAATCAATGGCGGATTGCTGGGTCTTGGCGCTGATTATCTTCTCCTTTTCGGGGTCCAGCACCAGAATATCGGCATCTGACCCGACCAGAATCGCGCCCTTCTTCGGATAGCAGTTCAGGATCTTAGCGATATTCGTGCTGGAGACGGCCACGAACTCATTTGGCGTCAGCCGCCCCGTTGCAACTCCATGGGTCCAGAGCATCGGAATCCGGTCTTCCAGACCGCCGGTGCCGTTCGGTATCTTTGTGAAATCACCGACGCCATAGCGTTTCTGTTCGGTTGAGAACGCACAGTGATCTGTGGCCACCACCGACAGCGAACCCGACTGCAAGCCGGCCCAGAGGGAATCCTGGTGCTTCTTGTTGCGA
>CAZRNL010000115.1:0-9062 GCA_964601395.1 uncultured Silicimonas sp.
AGAATGGCGGCGACCGCGGCGGGTGCGACCACGATGGATCGACCCGAATGGGTCGCCGTCAATCCGGTCTCGGTCCAGGGCTACTGCGCGCTGACAAACAACTCCCATCGAGGTGTCCGTACCGATGACGGCAAACTCAGGACCAATGCAGCCGGTCAGGACATGGCGATCAACACCGCCAACCCGCGCGAAGCTAATGAATACGGTCAGATTGTCCGCTGGTATCCCGCGAACAAGGACCATGCGTCCGACAGCTTCACCTGGGACCTCTACGTGATGGCCGGAAACCCGGAAGTCCATTCGGACGCCTATGCCGGGTCATCGAACATCAACGCCGGAAACATGTTCAACTCACCTGACGGGATGATGTTCGACAGTGCAGGCGTCCTCTGGATCCAGACAGATGGCGAGGACTCGAACGAGGGTGATTTCGCGGGACAGGGTAACAACCAGATGCTCGCAGGCGACCCGGTCACGGGTGAAATCCGACGTTTCCTGACCGGCCCCAAAGGCTCCGAAGTCACCGGGCTGACCTGGTCTGCCGACCGCAGGACGATGTTTGTCGGCATCCAGCACCCGAGTGCGCCATTTCCTGACGGAGAAGGAGCATTGCCGAGATCGTGCATAGTTGCGGTCTGGCGCGACGACAACGCGCTTGTCGGTTGAGAATTGAAACGCAGGAAAGGCCCGGCACCCGCCGGGCCTTTTGTCACACCGCTGGTGACTATTGCTGGGCGATCAGCGCAATCGGCGCGTTCGCGTCCCGTTCGTAGTCCAGAGCAGGCTGGTCGTAGGCCATCGTTTCCCGCTTGAACTCGTAAACCATTTCACCTGCGTCCTCGGCGGATGCTACGATGAGGCATTGTGAAATGTGCCTGGCACCATCGTAGAGGTCTACGAGTCCCCGAAGATTCGGTGCGTCCTGGGCGTTCAGTGCAAATCCTTCGTCCCAGTAGCGCAGAATGGTGAAATCATGGCCGCCGACCCGCACGCGTAGCCGGCTTTTCTTGCGAAGCGATTGAAGCCGGGCTTTTTCGAGCCCGTCGCGCACTTCTTTTGGCAAAAACTCAGACATCCACAATACTCCCCCGATATCCACAATGAGGCGATTCCAATCCGGGTCAAGCATTTCGTTGATATCGTTGATGAAAAACGCTAGGTGGGCGCCGAAATCCACATTGGCGACCGAGTTTCGGTTTTTTTGTCGTTCGGCGGCATTCCGTGAAATCGACCCTCGACAGCCAATGCACAGCATATGTGCGGGATCGTGCGGTGACTTTGCCTCGGCACGAACTACCGTTGGAGGAGATCAAGGGAGAATGCCGTGGGACAGCTTGTTGAAGGTGAATGGAAGACTGGATCGGTGTCCACCGGCGACGCCAAAGGCCATTTCGTCCGCGCGACGACGAAGTTTCGGAACTGGATCACGCCGGATGGTGCACCGGGACCATCGGGCGAAGGTGGATTCGAGGCCGAAGCGGGACGGTATCACCTATTTGTATCCTACGCCTGCCCCTGGGCGCACAGGACCCTGATCTTCCGTAAACTCAAGGGGCTCGAAGACCTGATCTCCGTCTCTGTCGTTCACCCCGACATGCTGGAGGACGGCTGGAGTTTCGAGACGGGGTTTCCCGGTGCGACCGGCGACACGCTTTTCGGGTTACCATTCCTGCGGGATATCTACCTGAAAGCGGATCCGAAGATCTCCGGCAAGGTCACGGTGCCTGTTCTTTGGGACAAGATGCGAAACACCATCGTCTCGAACGAGTCCTCCGAGATCATCCGCATGTTCAACTCATCTTTCGACGCACTGACGGGAAACAGCGATGATTACTGGCCAGAAGCGCTTCGCGATGCAATCGAGCCGATCAACCAGCGTATTTACGATACGTTGAACAATGGTGTCTATCGGTCGGGTTTCGCGCGCAGCCAGCAGGCCTATGACGAAGCCGTGTCCGAGTTGTTCCAGACGCTCGACTGGCTGGAAAACCGGCTGACGACGAAACGCTACCTGGTGGGTGACAGGATCTCCGATGCCGACTGGCGGCTTGCGGTGACGCTGTTCCGGTTCGACGCGGTTTACCATACGCATTTCAAGTGCAATCGGAATTTCATCCGCGAGATGCCGGCGCTCTGGGCGTACGCTCGCGAAATGTACCAGTGGCCGGGCGTGGCCGAGACGATCCATTTCGACCACATCGTGCGCCACTACCACTACAGCCACGAAAGCATAAACCCGTACCGCATCATCCCGATCAATCCCGACATGGATTGGACAGACCCGCACGACCGCGAAAAGCGCCTGGCCGCCTAGCTTGCCCGTCCATGGTACGCGACAATCGCGGCCAGATCGCTGGGAGGTGCATCTTCCTGCAGGATAGCGGCCGTGTTCGGCACATGCCGGAACAGTGAGCCATCCGAGAAAAAGCTGGTTTTGGTCACGAAGACGATCTTCGTACCGGGTCGGCGGTAACTGGCATAATCGGCCACCGAGAATGCATTCCCGTTGCTCAGAATCAGGTCGAGAACGATAACGTCGACCGCCGACTCTCTGAGATAGTCTATCGCCTCAGCTTCGCTGGACGTCACGACGACATCCTGCATCTGCCGTTCAATATGCCGCGCCCAAACCTCTGCGAGGCCGGGATTCTCGGCGACAATCAGTATCATTTCTAACCCTCCGGTCGGACATAGACCGTACCCACCCCATGCGTCACTATTCCGCCGAAAGTGTTAACGCGAGGTTAACGAAACCGATCCAATGGTAACGACAGAGCGGATAGTCGCTCAGTTTCACTTGTCCGATATCCTTTGCCTGTTAGGGTCTGGATGATTTTGAACATGAGGATCTTCCATGCGTTTCGTATACCTCGCTTTTGCACTTGGCCTTTTTTCCGCCACCCTCGCTGCCGCCCAAACTCCCTGTGGTGGGAACTTCGGCACTTTCGTCGAGGGCCTGAAAACCGAAGCAAGGAGCAAAGGGCATTCGTCGAATTCCGTTGATCGGTTCTTTTCGAGTGTGCGGCAGGATCCCGCAGTGATCCGTGCGGACCGCTCTCAGGGCATCTTTCAGATGCCGTTCGTGGACTTCTCGCGGCGGTTGATCAGCCAGAACCGCGTGCAGGCTGGACAACGCAACGCGCAAAAATGGGATAGCGTCTTTGATCGGGTCGAGAGCGACTACGGCGTGTCGCGCGGCGTATTGCTGGCGTTCTGGGCCTTCGAGACCGATTTCGGTGCCGTTCAAGGCGACTTCAACACGGTGAACGCCTTGGTGACCCTGTCGCATGACTGCCGCAGGCCGCATCTGTTCCGGCCGCAGGTCTTCGCCGCGATCGAACTGTTCGAGAAAGGCGATATTGACCCGGCGCGCACGACGGGGGCATGGGCCGGCGAGATCGGTATGGTGCAGATGCTGCCCGAAGACATTCTGCGCAACGGCGTCGACGGGGACGGGGACGGGCATGTCACTCTGAAGACATCTGTGCCGGATGCGCTGATGTCGGGAGGAAACATGCTTCGGTCGCTTGGATGGCGGCGAGGCGAACCCTGGTTGCAGGAAGTCGTCGTGCCGGATGGATTCGACTGGTCGCAGACGGGTTTGAACACAACGAAGCGCGCTTCCGACTGGGTCGCAATGGGCGTCAGGCCGCGTTCGGGTTCGTTGCAGGGTCAGAACCTGACCGCTTCGATCCTGCTGCCACAGGGCCGTAACGGTCCGGCATTCCTGGCCTTTCCGAACTTCAACGTCTTCTTCGAATGGAACCAGAGTTTTGTCTATGTAACAACGGCGGCTTATTTCGCGACCCGGTTGGAAGGTGCACCGGTTTTCGATCCGGGAGATCCGACACCTGCCTTGAGCGAAAGCGAAATGAAGTCCTTGCAGCAGAAATTGTCCGCGCGCGGCCACGATGTCGGCGGAGTAGACGGAATTCTCGGTAGCAAGACGAGAGAGGCAGTCCAGAAGGAACAGGTACGCCTCGGATTGCCGGCGGATGCGTGGCCGACGCGCGATCTGCTGAACGCTCTTTGACCCGACGGCCTAGTGGCAGATCTTTACCCAAGACCTGTGGTCGCCCAGACACCCGGACCCGAAAGCGTCCCCGTTGGACGCGAAATTTCCAACGGCGGCAAGAGCCGTCAAAACCAGCAATGCGGCGACAAAGTCGCTCATCTCGAAAATCCCCCAGTACCCAACACACAACCGCCCCGAGACTTGGGCGATTATGGTGAAAATAGGGCGGAAAGGTGGCAATCCACAAGGTTAAGCCGCCATATTCCTGCGCAACACAGCGGTTCCAAAGAGGAAACGGCGGTCAACGCGTTGGGACTCGGGTAGTTCGGAACAAGCAGGGCGCAGATTCCGCGCCCTGGCTTTGCCGTTCATTTTCCGCCGAGGTCGTCCGGTTCGGGACGTCTCAGGAAAAGACCTTGGTCAGCGCCTTGTCGACAGCCGTGGTCAGTTCGTCGATATCGTCCGCCGTGCAGATCAGCGCAGGTGAGAAGCAGAGCGTGTTGTTCAAGCCCGGCAGCGAGCGGTTGGTAGCGCCGATGATGACGCCCTGCGCCATGCAGTCCGCGACGACCGCCTGCACCTTCTTCTCGGCGACAGGCTCTTTCGTGTCGCGGTCGGCGACAAGTTCGGCGCCACAGAACAGACCCTTGCCACGAACGTCGCCAATCACGCGATGCTTCTCCTGAAGCGCTTGCAGGTTGTCGATCAGGCGCGCACCCATGCGATTGGTGTTCTCGAGAAGACCCTCTTCCTCGATGATCGCCATATTCTCGATGGCTGCGGCGGGGCCGGCGGTGCAACCGCCAAAGGTGGAAATATCGCGGAAGTAGTTCATCGGATCGTCGGCGTTGTCCTTGAACATGGCGAAAACTTCTTCCGTGGTCACCATGCAGGCAATCGCCGCATAACCCGATGCGACACCCTTGGCCATCGTCACGAAGTCCGGCTTTACGCCATAGTGCTGATATCCGAACCAGGTCCCGGTGCGGCCGACTCCGCACACGACTTCGTCGATGTGCAGCAGGATGTCGTACTTGCGGCAAATTTCCTGCACCCGCTGCCAGTAGCCCTCGGGCGGAACGATCACGCCTCCGCCTGCGGTCACCGGCTCAAGGCAAAGCGCACCTACGGTGTCCGGGCCTTCGCGCAGGATGACAGCTTCGATCTGATCGGCAGCCCATTCGCCGTAGTTCGCGGTCTTGACCTGGGCGCGATACTCAAGGCAGTGGGGGACCTCGACGAAGCCGGGCGTATAGGGTCCGTACTGGGCATTCCGCTCCTGCTGGCCGCCAGCGGACAGGCAGGCGATGGTCGTGCCGTGATAGTCGCGGTCGCGGTAGAGGATCTTGTGCTTCTTGCCGCCGTAGCGCTTGTGCGCGATCTGACGAACCATCTTGAAGGCCTTCTCGTTGGCCTCGGATCCCGAGTTGGTGTAGTAGACGCGCGTCATGCCCGGCATCTTGTCGATCAGCATTTCGGCAAAGCGCGCGCCCGGGATCGAGCCGGCGGAGCCAGCAAAATAAGGCAGTTGGATCAATTGATCGCGAATCGCGTTGGCGATGCGCTCGCGTCCGTAGCCGACGTTCACCGTCCAGACGCCGCCCGATACGCAGTCCAGATGCTCTTTCCCCAAAGCATCCCAGACGCGCATGCCCTTACCCTCGACGATGATGCGAGGGTCTATCGTCTCGTAGGGTTTGTGCTGGCTCAGGTGGTGCCAGATATGAGCGCGGTCAGCCTCGACCACGGCGGAGATGTCATTCGCAGCATAGGTGACGTTCATGGATCGGACCTCGGGTTTGCCATGCGGAGACGCGTGGCGTGACTGGTGGAGTCTGGCGAAAGGGCGAGGCGTGCGTTAGGGCCAGAGCCCCGCGCGATATATCGCCAGTTTGCCGGGATTGGCGGCTTCGTTCAAGTCTGGGCCCGGATCTGGTTAATGCGGCGTACGGCATCGGGTGTTGCGGCGAACCCATCTAATCGTGAATACCCTTGCCTGCCACGTTCAAACGCGATTTGGCCGCATCGGTATCACGTCGGTATCACGTCGGTATTGCGTCGGTGTTCCTGTCGGTACCATGTCTTCTTCCAGGCTTCTCAGGCACCGCGCGTTAACCGAGGTTACTTTGGCGGCAATGCCAATGGCCGACCGAAGTTTTCCGGTCTAGGGTGCGCAGATGTCCGTCGATCGTCCCGTCCTCGGCATCGTTCTGATGCTTTGCTTCTGCGTGCTCGCCCCATTGGCGGATGCGTTGGCGAAGCTTCTGGGAGGCGAGATAGGCGTCGGGCAACTGGTGGCGATCCGCATGGCGGTGCAGGTCGTCCTTCTGTTTCCGCTGGTCTGGTGGGCGGGACTGTCGCTGCGAATGTCGTCACGTGTGCTTCGGCTGACGGCGATCCGGGCGGTCCTGCATGTCATGGGAATCGCTCTCATGTTCCTGTCGCTGAGGTACCTGCCCTTGGCCGACGCCATCGCGATCGCCTTCGTGATGCCCTTTCTCATGCTGATCCTCGGCCATGTCGTTCTTGGCGAGGAGGTGGGCCACCGCCGGATTCTGGCCTGCTGCGTCGGATTTGTCGGGACGCTTCTGGTGATGCAGCCCAGTTTCGCCGAGATCGGATGGCCTGCCACGCTGCCGCTTGGGGTCGCGGTGGTCTTTGCGTTGTTCATGCTGGTGACGCGGCAGGTGGCAAGAGAGGTCGAACCGCTCGTTCTGCAAGTCAATTCCGGGGTGATCGCGACGCTGATGCTGGTGCCGTTCCTGGCGTTCGGTCACCTGGGAGGGTTGCCCGGACTGGACCTGACGCTGCCGACGGGGTGGACATGGGCGCTGGTGCTGGCGATGGGTGGGCTTGGCACGGTTGCGCATCTTGTGATGACATGGGCCCTGCGGTTTGCTCCGTCCGCCACGCTTGCGCCGATGCAGTATCTGGAGATTCCGGTCGCCACTCTGTTCGGTTGGCTGATTTTCAGCGATTTTCCCGATGGCCTGGCACTGTTGGGTATTGTGATCACAATCTCCGCAGGTCTTTACATCATAGCGCGCGAGCAGGCGGTGAGCCGGTCAGCGAGGCGAGTACAGTCGCCAGCACCTCCCGCGGCGTGATCACAAGACATCCGGGAGAGTCGAATTTCAGGCTTACCGGTCCGGTGGATCGGTTCGACGTGCCGATCCGGCCAAGGGGAGACAGCGTCAGCCCGTCAATGGGCCATTCGAGGCCACGGGATGTTCCGGTTAGGGGAGCCATGGGAAAGAGCGAAACCCTTGTTCCCGGCAAGAGGTCAAGGTGAAGCAAGGGGGGCGCTGCAAAGATGGCGTCCTCGGGACCAAGGACGACGGTGGGTGGTCCGATCCGCCGCGCAAGGACCGACCATACAGCCATGGCATGATCGACCCGCCCGGCGGTGAAACCGGTGGCGACGATGAATGGAGCGTCGATTCGGGTAAGGCATTTCTCGAAATCGGTTGAGTCCTGCTCGGCCATGTCCGCGATACGGATCATGCGCGCTCCGCCAAGCCTGGCTTCGGTCGCGTGATCGAGCGAATCAAAATCTCCAATCACCGCAACGGGATGATGTCCGGCTTCAAGGCAGTCCCTCGCGCCGCCGTCGGCGGCCACAAGCGTGGGTGCAAGCACCAAAGACTGGGCAATATCCTGCCGCCTGGGCGCACCAGGCCCAACCAGCGTTACTCCTTTAAGGGATTGAACATTATTGTCGTGCAAGTTTGATTGTTCCCGATCTGCCGAGGAGCTGCCTTATTTCGGTCCCGAAAAATTCTTGTGAATTCCTCATGTCTGTTCCTATTTTCGACCGCCTTGGTGGTAAACACATTGTTGCTGCCCTGGGGAAGAAAGCGACCGACACATGACCGGATCGACCAAAATTCTTACGGTGTCCTACGGCACGTTCAGCTGCACGCTGGAGGGATTCGACGATCCGTTCGGAACCATGCGCGGTATTGCCGAGTATTTCCGCGACCTGGCGGCAGACGACCGTTACTTCGGTGCGGAACCTCCGACGCCCGATGTCGAGATGTTGCAGCGTATCGCTGAAAAGGAAGTCCAGCGCCGGGTCGAAGCTCGATTGGGGGACAGAGGTGTCGCCCTGACGCAAGTCACCGACGACACGTCGGTTCGCGCGAAACCTGCGGCGCAGATGTCCGATCCCGAAGAGGACGAAGTCGTCGCACGGGTGACACGTGCGGTGTCGCAACCGTCTCCGGCGGCCAAGCCCGAGGCTGCGGAGTTCGATCGTGGCCCGCTTGCGCCTGATGAAGACTATCTTCTTTCCGACGAGCCCGAGGACGTGCTGGCCGTTGACCCCGATGCCCGCCCCCCCGCGGAGGGACCGGCCGAAACCGTCGCCGAGAAGCTGCGCCGCATTCGCGCGGTCGTGTCTCGCAACATCGAACAGAGGACGGCCGAGGAAGACCGGTCTTTTAGGGAAGCACAGGCCCGGGACGCCGCAGCCTCCGACGCGGCGCCGAAGCGCTCGCGGGCATTGACCGAGACGATTCGCCAGATTTCGGACGACCTTTCCGACGACGAGGAGGCGTTCGCTTCCGACTATGATCTGTCGGAGGAGTTCGAAGGTGATCCGGAGACGGCGACGAACGCCTTTGCCACCGGAAACGATCAGGACGACGACGATTCGTCGGTCGAGGCCATCGGAGCATCCGGCGAGAGCGACCTGGACGAGGGTACTATGGAAATCGCGTCGCCCGTCGAAGACGACGGCTGGTCGATTGCCGACGACGCCGATGAGGCCGACGCCGATCCCGAGGTTGCGAGTTCCGAAGATACGGCTTCCGAGCACACCGCAGGCAGTTCCCCGGATGCCGACGACGATTTCTCGGATGCAGACACCATCTCGCAGGTCATGTCGAAGTCGCGGGCGTCGGACGTGGATGCCGAAGACGACGAGGCGACGGATGTTCTGCATCTTGGCGCCCAAGATGCGGTCGAGCCTCGGGAACCGGCGCCTTCAACTTCGCGCCGGGTGTCGCGTCCGCTGACGTCGATCACCGAGTCCGAGAATGATGTC